>NZ_JAUBTR010000005.1:48457-174251 GCF_036705045.1 Microcoleus sp. BR0-C5 | reverse complement strand
TAATTAATCCGAAACATCTCAAAAACTGGTTTACTAATTGCTGCTACTGTACCTCATAACATCCGGAAGTGCTGTATATATCTATTTCGGGAACCAAGGTAGTTTTTATGTTCATTTTGGAGAAATAAAACATGGTCAATCGGCACGAGAAGTATGAAGTTCAGAATGTCCAACAAGATTTTTCTGAACACGATCCTTTCACCCTTGAAAGATATGAGCAGTTTTTCAAATTATTCCCGAAAGAAGCCATAAAAGTCCTTGATGTAGGGTGCAACACTGGTAGAGGTGGATTACGCCTCAAAGAGCTAAACCCAAACCTTACGCTATTGGGACTTGACTGTGTACAGGAAAGATTGGATGCTCTTCCCGAATGCTATTCGCAAAAAGTATATGGTCTATCAACAGATATACCTATTGAGGATCAAGTTGTTGATGTTATTGTCGCTGGTGAGTTCCTTGAACACCTGTACCCTGCTGACGTAGACAAAACATTATGCGAGTTTCAAAGAGTTTTAAAGATTGGTGGAAGACTACTGCTTACGACTCCAAATCCTAATTACATCAAAAGTAAAATTAGTGGAGCATCGGTTTATGGTATCAGTCATCTGACCCAGCATTTTCCGAAAGTTTTACGCTTTAGGCTACAAACGCACGGGTACTCAGGAGTTAAAATTTATGGCTCAGGCAAAGTATCACGGTATTTGGGTTGGTATTTCCCACTTATGGCTGTGTATGGTAGCTATCTCGTGTTAGCAAACAAGTATTGAGTGCAAGCTAACAACTGTGGTGCAGCGGACTACTGCGATCGGCTGGTGATGTTGCCAAAAATACGACAGCCGCTGACCATGATCTTTAGGCTGCCTCATCCCTCGGTAGGGGAAGGTATTATCGATGCAATTCACATTGCAGCAGCAACCGTTCACGGCTTGGATTACCTGTTAACCTGGAACTGTAAGCATATCGCAAACGCTCAAATCCAGGGAAAACTTGCAGAAATCAGTTTTCATTTCGGATACGAATTACCGATCCTTTGTACGCCTTATGAATTACTAGGAAATTAATTTATGCTGACAGATGAAATCGTAGAATAAATTCAAAAAATTCGTGAAGAGTATGCCAAGTCTTTCAATTATGACTTGGACGCAATATTTGCAGACTTGCAGAAGAAACAAGCTGAAAGTGGCAGAAAAGTTGTGAAATTGCCGCCAAAGCGCATTTTAGCAGGGCGTTGGAGCAGACGGGGTAAAAATATTATGTGAAAATATTATGTGAAAAAACTAAAGCCCTTTTCCGTTGTTGCGGGAAAAGAGCTTTAATTTATTATTAACCTGGCACTGAGCTATTTTACCGGGCAGTGACCCGCCGAGTATCTTCGCCATAGCAACGTTTAACAACCGAGTTCGGGATGGATCGGAGTGGTTCCATTACATCATAAGCACCAGGAAAGCTTTGAAAACTTTTAATCCTGTGTCTGCGTTTAGCTTAATTCTAAGCTTGATGCGCTGCATCTCTTTCGCTCGACTTAATTAATGTATCAAGTTTTCCTTTGTCTGTCAACCCCTTTGTCAAAAGTTTTTTTCGATCGCCCGAAACAGCCCCCAATAGCCGAGTTTGACGTATTATTTGCCAGATGGACCGATCGACCTTTAACTCACAAATCCAAAAACGCCGCCTCGGTTCCCTGTTCTCTGCGAATCTTCCCGTCCTTCTCAAACCACGCCACGACCTGCTTAACTGTTAATTGTTCGATCGCCCTTTCGGCTTCTGCCGCCATTTGCCTCAACGGCCGCAAAGACGCCACCACCAAATTCGTCAAAAAGTTTTCAAAACTCGCATCAAGTTCGATCGACCACAAATCTGCTGCTGGCGAAGAATATTGAGATTTCTACAAATGGCCCAAGACTTGCTGTTGTGTAGATGCCTAATAACTCCCCAAAAAACTAAAGCCCTTTTCCGTTGTTGTGGGAAAAGAGCTTTAATTTATTATTAACCTGGCACTGAGCTATTTTACCGGGCAGTGACCCGCCGAGTATCTTCGCCATAGCAACGTTTAACAACCGAGTTCGGGATGGATCGGAGTGGTTCCATTACATCATAAGCACCAGGAAAGCTTTGAAAACTTTTTATCCTGTGTCTGCATTAAGCTTGATGCGCTGCATCTCTTTTGCTCGACTTAATTACCTTATCAAGTTTTCCCCTGTCTGTCAACCCCTTGGTCAAAAGTTTTTTTCGACGCCCGAAACAGCCCCCCATAGCCGAGCTTCTGCCGCAATTTGCCTCTCATGCCGCAAAGACGCAATTACCAAATTCGTAAAAAAGTTTTCACAACTCGCATCAAGTTCGATCGACCCAAAATCTGCTGACCCAGAATATTGAGATTTCTACAAATGGCCCAAGACTTGCTGTTGTGTAGATGCCTAATAATTCACCAAAAAATTAAAGCCCTTTTCCGTTGTTGCGGGAAAAGAGCTTTAATTTATTATTAACCTGGCACTGAGCTATTTTACCGGGCAGTGACCCGCCGAGTATCTTCGCCATAGCAACGTTTAACAACCGAGTTCGGGATGGATCGGAGTGGTTCCATTACATCATAAGCACCAGGAAAGCTTTGAAAACTTTTTATCCTGTGTCTGCATTAAGCTTGAGCTAAGTTTGATGCGCTGCATTTCTTTCGCTCGACTTAATTACCTTATCAAGTTTTCCTTTGTCTGTCAACCCCTTTGTCAAAAGTTTTTTTCGATCGCCCGAAACCGCCCCCAATAACCGAGTTTGACGTATTATTTGCCAGTGGGGCCGATCGACCTTTAACTCACAAATCCAAAAACGCCGCCTCGACACCCTGCTCTCTGCGAATCTTCCCGTCCTTCACAAACCACGCCACGACCTGCTTAACTGTTAATTGTTCGATCGGGATCTCGGCTTCTGTCGCAATTTGCCTCAAAGGCCGCAAGGACGCCACCACCAAATTTGTAAAAAAGTTTTCAAAACTAGCATCAAGTTCGATCGACCCTTTAATACTCTCATCATTTTTTATCCAATCCATCACCTGCCCATTAGTCACCTCAGCCACCGACTTCCCAGTCTCCCCAGCAATTTGCTTGAGCACCCTCAAAGCATAAATTGCCACCCGCGCCGAAAACTTTTCCTTCGACGACAGCAGCGCCATATCAACTTCGGCACACTCTTCCGGCTTTAAAAAATCTGCTAGCGGTTCCATATATTAAAAATTGGTAATTGGTAATTAGTAATTGAAATTTAGGATTGGTAATTGGGAATTTGAAATTCTCATCCTTCTTCCTTCTTCCTTCTTCCTTCTTCCTTCCTTCTTGCAATCAAATAACCGCAGCGGTGTTCCCCATCAATAATCCAGTGAGTCCGCTCCACAATACAATCCGGCAAAACCGCCGCAAACATTTCCAACTCATTACCGCAGACACTCGGAAAAGTTTCAGCAACATGAGAAATCGCGCAGTTGTGTTCCATCAACACAAATCGATCGCCCAAACCAGCGCGATCGCAAATCCCAATCTCTACAGATTCTACAGGATAACACTCAGCCATATAACCTTCAGCCCTGCGGAGTTCCATTAACTTAGTCACCCTCTCTTGCAGCGAACCCGCACCCATCAGCCTGCGATACTCCGTCGCCTTGCGCTGCCACTGTTTTCGCAAGATAGTAATCACTTGCTCGCGGCCGACGGTTTCCGCCAACGTATCCAGGAAAGAGACAGCAAAATCGCCGTAACGATTCGGGAATTGATCGCGCCCCTGACTGGTAAGCTCATAAATGTGCTGCGGCCGCCCCATCCCAGCCTGAACCGACTGATACTGAATCAGCCCCTCCGCTTCCAAATCCTTCAAGTGACGGCGAATCGCCTGCGGACTGATATCCAAAGACTCCGCCAACTCAAGAGCCGTCCCCTGCCCCCCCTTGAGCAAATATTGCAGGATGTCTTGTTTCGTGGAAGTCTGCTGAGTAGTCTCCATCATCTTCACAAAAAATTATTAATTTGACTTTGACAATATCACTGTTGTTAATGTAGCTTAAAATATACTAAAGCAACAAACCCGTTGTTTAACTTCCCCTTGCAGCCCCCAGAACTCGCCGGGCCCCCGACAGTTCCACGTCTGCCATCTTTGAGAGACATATCCAGAACACTCGAAAGCGCAAAATTAATGAGCTCTACAGTCACAACCCTAGTCAACCAGCCCTATAAATACGGTTTCGTCACCGACATCGAATCTGACACCATCCCCCGCGGCTTAAGCGAAGATGTAGTCCGCCTGATTTCCTCCAAGAAAAACGAACCGGAATTCATGCTGCAATTCCGCCTCAAAGCATACCGCAAGTGGCTGACAATGACCGAGCCCACCTGGCCGCACGTCAACTATCCCGCGATCGACTACCAACAAATTATCTACTATTCCGCGCCCAAACAAAAGCCCAAAAAGCTCAACAGTTTGGACGAAGTAGACCCGACACTGCTCGAAACCTTCGAGAAACTCGGCATTCCCCTCTCCGAACAAAAACGGCTCGGAAATGTTGCCGTCGATGCCGTTTTCGACAGCGTTTCAATTGCCACAACATTTAGAGAAAAGTTAGCCAAAGATGGTGTTATTTTCTGTTCCATCTCAGAAGCCGTCAAAGATTATCCCGAACTAATAGAAAAATATCTCGGCAGCGTCGTACCAGTCGGCGACAACTTTTTCGCAGCCCTCAACTCCGCCGTATTCAGCGACGGTTCCTTTGTTTACATTCCCAAAGGCGTAAAATGCCCGATGGAACTGTCAACCTATTTCCGTATCAATAACGGAGATTCCGGCCAGTTCGAGCGCACACTAATTGTTGCAGAAGAAAACAGTTCTGTTTCTTACCTAGAAGGCTGCACCGCGCCGATGTTTGACACCAATCAACTGCACGCCGCCGTAGTGGAATTGGTAACAATGGACAATGCCGACATCAAATACTCCACAGTGCAAAACTGGTACGCTGGCGACGCCAACGGCAAAGGTGGCATTTACAACTTCGTGACGAAACGGGGTTTGTGTCAAGGAGTCAATTCTAAGATTTCTTGGACACAAGTAGAAACCGGTTCCGCGATTACTTGGAAATATCCCAGTTGCGTGTTAGTCGGCGACAACTCGGTAGGCGAATTCTACTCGGTAGCGCTGACAAATAACAAGCAGCAAGCTGATACCGGCACCAAAATGATTCACGTTGGTAAAAATACTCGTAGCACGATTATTTCTAAGGGAATTTCTGCCGGAAATTCATCCAACAGCTATCGCGGCTTGGTGAAAATGGGGCCGAATGCTAAAGGCTCTCGCAATTACTCTCAGTGCGATTCCATGCTGATTGGCGACAACGCTCAAGCGAATACTTTCCCTTATATTCAAGTGCAGAACCACACTGCTAAAGTGGAACACGAAGCTTCTACTTCTAAGATTGGCGAAGAGCAATTGTTCTTCTTCGCACAGCGGGGAATTTCCGCAGAAAATGCTATTTCGATGATGATTAGCGGTTTCTGTAAAGATGTTTTCAATCAGTTACCGATGGAATTTGCGGCGGAAGCTGATAAGCTGTTGAGTCTGAAGCTGGAAGGAAGTGTCGGGTAATTTTCGCTGGCAATAAACCCTTCCAGGCCGAGTCCATCGGTGACAACTTAAGGTCCCAGTCCGCCAGGAAATGAATTCCTTGGCTAATAGCTAAACTCCTCTAAACAGGACTAATGAGTTTAAAAATTTTCTTCTCAGTCCTCTTCAGAGGACTTTAGCTTTGAGACAGGGAATTCATTCCCTGGCGGACTATCGGTTTAACGTTAAATTGTCACCAATGGGTAGAGCCTAGGAACGAGAAGAAAAAACTGTAAAGTGCATTGAGGAAAAGGACAAAAATAGATGATTGTTGAAAATAGTCAAGTGGTGCTATCCGTCCGCGATTTAACTGCGAATGTGGAAGATACCCAAATCCTGAAGGGTTTGAATCTGGAAATTAAATCGGGTGAAATTCACGCGATTATGGGCCCGAACGGTTCGGGAAAAAGCACTTTATCCAAAATATTAGCGGGCCATCCTGCTTATACAGTAACGGGCGGAGAAGTTACTTTTCTGGGTCAAAATTTGCTGGAATTAGCGCCTGAAGAACGCTCTTTAGCTGGCGTGTTCCTAGCTTTCCAATATCCTTTAGAAATTCCCGGCGTTAGTAATCTGGATTTCTTGCGCGTGGCTTACAATTCTCACCGCAAACATCGCGGCTTGGAAGAATTGGATGCTTTTGATTTCCAAGATTTAATCGAGGACAAGCTGGATATTGTCAAGATGAATGATTCTTTTTTAGGCCGCAGCGTAAATGAGGGTTTTTCCGGCGGCGAGAAAAAGCGGAATGAAATTTTGCAAATGGCGCTGTTGGAACCGAAATTAGCTATTTTGGATGAGACTGATTCGGGTTTGGATATCGATGCTCTCAAGATTGTCGCCGGCGGTGTGAATCAGTTGTCAACTGCTGAAAATTCGATGTTGGTGATTACTCACTATCAGCGGTTGCTGAATTACATTATTCCTGATTTTATTCACGTCATGGAAGCTGGCAGAATTATCTTGACTGGCCCGAAAGAGTTGGCGCTGGAATTGGAAGAGCGCGGTTATGACTGGGTTGTGGAAGAGGAAGCAGCAGGAGTAGGCGCGCGATGATGAATACGCAAGTTGTTAGTAGGGAAATGTTTTTGACTGATTTGGTGAATCAGTGCGGCAAGTTGGGCGCAGCTAATAACGAAAGTTCTGCTTACGGGTTGCAGGATTTGCGGGAGGCGGCGACGGAATACGTGCTTTCTTCGAGTTTTCCGACGGTGAAGGATGAAGAATGGCGCTTTACTGATTTGTCGCCGGTGTTGCAAATTCCTTTTCATATACCCCAGAGCAATCAGTCAAAAGTTAAGCTGGCTGATATCATTATGCCTGTGAAAAATCGGGATGATTTACCATTAAGATTGGTATTTGTCAACGGTTTTTATGCGCCGGATTTGTCAACGGTGGAGTCGTCGGTTTTTCCGAATTTGCCGTTAGCGGAGCCCTCGAAGAGGATCGACTTTTACGCAGGTAATTTATCTAATGTACCCGAAAAATATCAAGGGCGCATCAGCGATGTTTTGAGCAAGCACAAACAGCAAACAGAGGTATTTACCGCGCTGAATATGGCGGGTTTAGCCGATTCTGCGGTGGTTTTCGTGCCGGCCAATATATCGATCGACCTTCCGATTCACTTGCTGTTCCTGACAGCGCCCGGTGCATCTCCCACGATGTCCCAGCCGCACTGCTTAGTTATAGCTGAGCCTGGAAGCAAAGTGACACTGATTGAGGATTACGCAACTATAGGTAATGTCGCTGCATTTACGAATGCTGTAACGGATGTTGTTGTCGGCGAAAACGCCACTGTGAATCACGTTCGGCTGCAGCGGGAAGGTGGAGAGGTTGTTCATATCGGCAAAAGTGCGATCGAGCAATCTCGTAATAGCAGTTACACTTGCCATGCTATCAGCTTGGGCGGCAAAATATCGCGGCACAATTTAGAAGTATTTCAGCGCGGCGAAGCCACTGAAACAACTTTAAACGGCTTAACGGTAGCCTTTGGCGAACAGTTAGCCGACACTCACAGTTTAATAGATTTCAATCACCCCCACGGGACAAGCCGCCAATTGCATAAGTGCATTATCGGTAACAAAGCTCGCGCTGTATTTAACGGCAAAGTTTTCGTTCGCAAAGCAGCACAATTGACAGATGCTGGACAGTTGAGCCGGAATTTGTTGCTGTCGCCGAGAGCCCGCGTAGATACCAAACCGCAGTTGGAAATTGTCGCCGACAACGTTAAATGTTCCCACGGTGCAACAGTCAGTCAATTAGAAGATGATGAACTTTTCTACTTGCAAAGTCGCGGTTTGGATTTAGAAAGAAGTCGCTATTTGCTAATCGATGCTTTTGCAGCCGAAATTCTCAATCAGTTGCCAATTATTGGGGTGGCGAAAATGCTTTCTACCTGTGTTGCTATCCAAGGATAACTGATAAAGATGAGGACACAGAGGACACAGCAGTCCTGTGTCCCTACCACATCTTGCACCATTTTTAACAGCCTGTAGGGGCGGGTTTCACGAAGAATAATTGCCTAAAACCAACAATCTCGTAAACCCGCCCCCACCCAACGACAAATCACTAACTTCAAAAAATATGACACTTATTCAAGAAAAAACACTTGCATCAAAAGTTCGCGGCGACTTTCCAATTTTGAATGAAAAAGTCAACGGTAAACCGCTAGTTTATTTAGACAATGCAGCTACTTCTCAAAAGCCCCTAGCTGTGCTCAACGCTTGGCGCGACTACTACGAGAAATACAATGCAAACGTGCACCGCGGCGCTCACACTCTCAGCGCCAAAGCCACTGATGCTTACGAAGGTGCGAGAGACAAAGTTGCGGCGTTTGTAAATGCGGCGTCGCGGCAAGAAATTGTGTACACTCGCAACGCCACCGAAGCGATTAACTTGGTTGCTTATTCTTGGGGCTTGAGCAATCTCCAAGCCGGAGATGAAATTATCCTGTCGGTGATGGAACACCACAGCAATCTCGTTCCCTGGCAAATGATGGCTCAAAGAACCGGTGCGGTGCTGAAGTTTGTCGAGTTAACGGAAACTAACGAGTTTGATTTGGAACAGTTTAAAACGCTGATTTCCCATAAAACTAAATTGGTGTCAACCGTTCATGTTTCTAATACTTTAGGGTGCATTAGTCCTGTCAAAGAAATCTGCGAAATAGCCCACAGTTTCGGCGCGAAAGTTTTAATAGATGCTTGCCAAAGCGTGCCGCACATGATAGTAGACGTGCAAGCAATAGATTGCGATTGGCTGGTTGCTTCCGGTCACAAAATGTGCGCTCCGACTGGCATCGGTTTTCTGTACGGTAAGCTGGACTTGCTGAGAGAAATGCCTCCGTTTTTCGGCGGCGGCGAGATGATTGCTGACGTGTTTCTCGATTATTCCACCTATGCCGATTTGCCGCACAAATTTGAGGCCGGCACGCCTGCAATCGGCGAGGCGATCGCCCTTGGTGCAGCAATCGATTATCTTAGTAAGATTGGCATGGATAAGATTCACGCTTGCGAAGCAGAATTGACTGCTTATATGTTCCAACAATTGCGGCAAATTCCCGAGATAAAAATTTACGGGCCACAACCAGACAGCAACGGCGAAGGTAGGGCAGCTTTGGCGGCATTTACTGCGGGAGAAATTCACCCTCAAGACTTGTCTACCATGTTAGATCAGGAGGGAGTCGCGATTCGTTCCGGGCATCACTGCACGCAAGCTTTGCACCGCTATTTGAACATTTCATCTACTGCCAGAGCGAGTTTGTATTTTTACAATACTCGCGAGGAGATTGATGTGTTTGTGAAAGCGTTGAAAGAGACGATCGACTTTTTTGCTGGGATTATGGGATAATTTGATTGGTGATGGTGCGTGGGGAAAAATTTAGAAGCGATCGCGCTTTTTTTGACCGCAGATCCAGGCGGATAGACGCTGATGAACGCGGATGAAGAAGAGAGCGATCGCACCCCAAATCCCAAAACCAGAACGCAATCTGGTAAAATTGGGGCTGTCAACCCAAAGGAAAGGCAAAAATACAAAGTTTGTTTGATGAACTAGGTGCATATAGACAAAGCCTAGGTTTACCACCGGCTGGCAGCGAAATCGATAAATCAACCATAGCTAAACTAGAAATAGCGGGTCAAAGTTTTTTTGGCATCAACTCTGGCAGCAACCCCAATCGTCGGCAAATAACCTTTAATGTCAATCCTATCACCAAAACCCACGCTGAAGCCGATGCTTTTCAACAAGCAGCCGATGCGGGAATTAGAGGAGGTAAAGCACGTTTGATTTGCGATCGCGAACTTTGTGCAGCCTGCGGCTTAAGAGGTGGAGTAAACTCTATGGCTTGGCAGTTAAATATAGAAGAATTAGAAATTATTACTCCCAGTGGAAGTAAAACAATAACCGTTAAATCCCCAAACAGAAGGAGGCAATAATGTTTGTGTTAAACCTATCAGCAGAAAATTGGGTTGGCAACCAGGATGAAGGTGATTTAATAGAAAGTCCTACTTGGAGTCAAATAGAACAAGCCATTCGCGAGTTAGATGGAAAAAGTAAAACTTTAGTTACCTTGGGTGCAGATGACGAGTGTTATATGAGCATTGGTGGCGGCGAATCCGGCCAATATATTGTTAACATAACTTTTGATAACGTTAGCTTCCATAATTTAGTAGATCCCTCAAAAGCAGATACAATAGAAAAGCTAGTTGTCGGCGGACAAGAAGGTAATTATTCTGCCAGGATGAGTGTAAATTTAGAGACGGCACTGTTGGCAGCTCAAACATTTATAGTATCAGGAGAACTTCAAAGATCACTGTCTTGGGAAGAAGAGAAAGAATTAGCGGTGTCATCAAATAATATTTAACACAACCTAAGTGAAGTGCGATCGCCCTTTCATCCATATGCGTTCATCAGCGTCTATCCGCCTGCATCTGCGGTTCAAAAAAAGACCCCTTTTTTGATAGTATCTGAGCCTGTGGTAAAATAAAACTAGAGTTTTCTCAGCTCAAGGAGATTTTGAGATGATTGCTACTACTTCAAGTTTAGCCGAACAGAGAACACTGCTAGAAAACATTAGCTGGTCAACCTTTGAAACGTTACTCAAAGAAATAGGCGATAAGCGAGGTTATCGCATAGCTTACGATCAAGGGAGACTGGAAATTATGGCGCCACTATTTGAACATGAGAACTACAAGAGCAATTTCGGTAATTTCATCCTTGCTTTAGCAGAAGAACTCGACATTGAAATTAAAAGTGCTGGCTCAACTACTCTCAAACTCAAAAATGCCAAAAAAGGCATAGAACCAGATAACTGTTATTATATCCAAAATGAAGCAGCAGTTAGAGGCAGGCAAGAACTAGATTTAGAAACTGCCCCACCGCCAGACTTAGCAATTGAAATAGATATTACCAGCAGTTCAGTTGATAAGTTGGCCATTTACTCCGCACTTCGCGTCCCGGAACTATGGCTGTATAACGGGCGAGTTTTGAAATTTTATCAGTTGGTAGAAACTGAATATATTGAGCGCGACTTTAGTATTGCTTTTCCCTTTGTATCGGTAGCAGAAATGGCTGGGTTTTTCAGTCGCACTCAAACGATGGGGGAAATGGCTTTGCTAAAATCCTTTAGAAATTGGGTTAAGGAGAAAATATAGAAAAGGTCTCACATCATGAAAAAATTACTAACTACTACAATTGTTTTTCTGTCTACAGCAAATCCTTCTTTTGCTATGACTCCCTCAGATCTAGCAATATTTGCAACTAACTATAAATACAATGAGAATGCTCCGGTAGCTTATTCTTATTATGACAAAGCTTGTCAAACGAATGTCTCTGTTTCTTTGGTAAAAATCATGGATTTAGGCAATGGAAGAATCGGAGGAATTACCAATCAATTCCTGTGCTGGGGAGCCACCTACACTTATTTGGAAATGACTCGCGGTAACTTGCAATCTATTCGAGCCTTTGTGGCAATAGGTGCAGGCAGATCCACTCGCTATACAAACTGGGGTCCAGTTGCCAATCCAGGGGATGATTTAACTCCCAATCAGTTGACATCTGTGGCAAAAACGATGACAGCAAATACAAAATGATTTGTATTTAAAACTCCCTAATTTCAGGATGAACAAACTGATAACCCGCCGCCTTAATCTTTTGATTCGACACCCTCGCATTATAAGGTCGCACGCTAGGACTTCCATCCCAAGAAACTTTAGGCAAATTATTAGCTTCAAAAATGCGATCGAGCAATTCACCACTAGATAGCGATACATCGCCAACTAAATTATAAATTCCCTGCAATCGATTTTCCAAAGCAAATGTCAACCCCCCAACAACATCATCCAGATGCACCCAATTAGTAGCATCTTCCCCCCTACCAGGACGAGTGTTCCCAGCCCAACGTCCAAAGATTTTAACTAATTCTCGCCCCTGCCCGTAAATGCCACCCAAACGGAGAATGCACGCGTGCATATTTGGACTCGATGCTGCTAATAAAACTCGTTCGGTTTCGGCGAGAATTTCACCGTTGGGATTGGCTGGTGCGACGGGCGATTCTTCATTTACGAGTTTACCTTGACAGTCGCCGTACACTGAATAACTACTCGTATAAATCACCTGCTTGACTGTCGGTATCTCCTGTAAAACCGATACCAAAGTTGTCGCAGTCTCTAAGTAACTTTCCTGATAAGCATCAGCATTTCGAGCACCGACGCACAGCATAACAGCATCTTGTTCTTGCAGTACAGAGGCGATCGCATCTTTGTCATTTCCTTTGATCACGGCTACCCGCTGCGCGACACCCTCCAATTCACTAACTCGGCTTGCCGTCGTAGTTGTCGCCGTCACGGTACAATCAGATTTGCTGCGTAAATTTTTAGCTGTCGCAGTACCCACATAGCCGCAGCCGACGATCGCAACTTTCATAAAAAATTCTCCATTGTGTCATCCTCTCTCAAATTATTGCCGGTTTCTGAAATCATGGCGCGCTGAGTTTTGTGGTAAAATGCAAAGCGTCGTTATCAATCGGAGTAGCATCATGTCCGAGAGAGATATTTTTGCCACATCCTCAGAAAGCGAACTTTTAGCTTTTTATGGTTCTTTGTTTGCGATCGCAGCCGCCGATGGTTCCGTTGATATCGACGAACTAGATTTGTTGTTTAAAACCATAAATTTAGACAAATTTTCTGACTCTGCAAAGACTCAAATCCAATCCTACACAGCCAGTCCCCCATCCCTGGGCGACTGTTTGCAAACACTCAGTCAGTCAGAAGAACCCCTGCGTTTGGGAGTCATGTATTTTTTAATTAACATTGCTGGGGCAAATAAGACGCTGCATCCCGCAGAAAGCGAGGCTATCCAATCCGCAAAAAAACTGCTGGCGGTTTCCGACTTGCAAATCCAAGCCATGCAGGAATTCATCGCAGACCTGAAACAAATACGGGAGGCCGCCCCTAATAAAAATCAGGCATCAGCCTCCTTCAATTCTGCTGTTTCTAAGCTTAAAACTAAGGGTATTCCTCTCGATTTGATCGACAGAAAAGGAACCACAACAAATCTCAGCAACCCCAAAATTAACTATTCAGATGAAAGTTTTTGGACTAAACTTAAAAACTTTGCTTTAACCGCAGGAAGAGAAGTAGTTGAAAAAGCTTTGATTCTATACTATACGGCTCAGAACCCAAAGGTGCCTGCTTGGGCCAAAGGAGTTGTAGTTGGAGCTTTGACCTATTTTATATCTCCTGTCGATGCCATTCCCGATGTATTAGTTGGCATCGGATTTACGGACGATTTGGGAGTATTGCTGGCGGCAATAGCTACTGTTTCAGTATACATTAATGCTGATACTAAAGAACAAGCTAAACAAAAGATGAAAGATTGGTTTGGCTGATAATATTATGTCCGGTGGGTCGTTTTGTTTCCGTCTGCATCGGAATAATATAATCTGAATAATATAGCAGTTGTCAATCCGATGAAATACAAGACACGGCAGTGCCCTGTCCCTACCCAATATCTGTAATTCACTCAACTGAAAAGTTGATTATTGTGGGTTATCAGTCTTTAATCGGCTTACCATCTCGATTGACAATACGGCTTTCACCATCATTAGCCGTGACATTTTCATAAACCCCTTCATCCCGCTTCACGTACTTGCTGAACCCCTGATTTTTATAATCGGTGTCGGATGTCGGCTTCATCAACCTCGGAGCGCTCAGGAGTCGGCGTACCGGAGCATCTGCGGGAGTCTCCCCGGGTTCGCACTTAGCCAACTCGCACAGTTGGCCCCAAGTCAAAACTTCCAGGTTCATGCTGTGCCAAACTTCTAACTGCTGGTTGTTTTCGGGACACAAATAATCGTATACAGGCATACTAAGAATCTCGTTTGCAACTACTAAAATTACTAATTGCACGGTTATTGAGAATATTATAGCTCAACATTACTAATAATTCAACCCTAAAAATCAAACTTTACTATTTTTAACGGTTGTTGAAACCTTAAATCCGCTATATTATTAACCCTGTGTGCTTGCTCCCGGATGCGATCGAGACAAAGCCCAAAAGTACCCTACCCTGAAATCCTCTGACTCGATCGCACGATCGACGGCTAGCAAATGCCCGCAAGACTTCCCTCAATACCGTCAAAGGATGGATGATCATTTTCAGACTGTACGCAAATCACAGATTCTAAGTTTCAATTTTATTTATTTACTCACCAGCGAGGATTTACCGATGAGCGATTTCAAAGTTACGCCAGAAGTAGAGCTGAACACAGCTCAAATGTTGGAGCGATATCAACTGCAAGATGAGACAACTCTGCGGCGTTGGGCAAAACTGCACGGCATCAACAGCACTCGCGGTTTCTTCTATCCGAGTGAAGTAGATTTGATGGATCACGCTCACCACCATCTCTACAATTTGGGAATGAGCATTGCCGATTACCAAAGCCTTTTAGACCGGCGCCGCACCCATTCCCAAACACCGGGCGACCAAAATAAAACAGTAGCAAGTCAAGTTGCTGACGAAGCATACGATGCCATAGAAACCCTAACCGATCAGTATGCTGAAGCTATTGATTTAATGGGAGAACGTATAGCAGACCATTTCATCGATGAACTCGATTTATCTGTGATGAGGCACCTTTCTAAAAAAGTGCAAGACCGGCGCACTCTCAACGGTCAAACCAAAAAGCCTAACCGTTTTCTCCAAGTGATTAAAGCCGTGTTGCAACCAAGCAGCGAAAATACGCTTCTGGTTCCCAAAAAAGAGGATGACTCTAGTTTAGAATTAGAACAGCACCACCGCCTCGGCTAGTCGCCGATTTTTTTGAAAGACTAAGAGACTTTTTCTTCAATTTACTGGTCAATTTTACTGAAAAGCAGACCCGAACCCTCCCCTTTTCAAGGGGAGGGAGCAAGAGTCACATTTTTTATATTATGAAACGGAATAGAAGAAAATAAATTGAGGTTTTCCAGAAGTCGAAATTACTTTTCAACTAATGTTTGGTTTCGCGAAGCGGCCCAACCTAATAATATAACTAGGGACTGATTGCGCGATCGCCAAAATCCGAGATAATATCTGCTGAATCGAACCCGTCAACCTCGCCCAAGGTAAAAAAATGATTAAATCCTGGATGGTAATTGGAGGCGTCGCCTTTGTAGTAGCTTTAGCTGCTAACATAATCGCGCCCAGCGACATCCAATGGTTCAACCGCTTGCAGCGTCCGAGATGGCTAGTATTTGAAAGAGCAATTCCCCTAATTTGGACAGTAATTTTTATTGGTGCAGCTTGGTCAGCAGTGATTGTGTGGGAAAAAGAACCAGGAACTCAGGAGACTTGGCTGAGAATGGGTTTGTACCTGCTTTTAGAAATAGTAACTATGTCTTACACCTCGGTTATGTGCAAAGTTAGGAGCCTAAAAGTCGGCACAATAATCGGCGGAACGGGCGCTATTTTAAGCGTAATGCTAGCTTTAAGCGTCTTGCAAGTTTCCGAGCCTGCCACCCTGTTATTGCTGCCTTACATACTTTGGAGTCCGATCGGCACTTACACCACTTGGGCAATGATGCACCTAAATCCGGCGGATGTTTAATTGATCTAAAATTACAGGTAATTGGTAATTGATCATTGGGAAAAAGGTCATTGCTAAGCTGTACCTCACCCAATAAAAAACTATAGCAAGCCTCGTATCAATTGTGAACTCTTTCTCTTGTCTCTCTTCTCTTCCTTTTCTTCCTACCCTACCCTTCACCGAACCCCTGCGGGGAACGGGAACGGCTTCGCCGAACGCGCCCTTTGCGTCTTCGCGGTTCGTTAAATAGAGATTCTCTGAGTTTTATCGCGTGGTGGGGGTGGCTTTATTTAATTTGTTGGCAATGTGAGGATTATTCGTAAACCCACCCCTAGAAGTTGATTGAGAATGATGGTTGATTTGAGTTAAAACTCAAATCAAGCACTAATTCTCAGAATTTAAACCCCCGCCCAATGTCGGGCAAACCAGTTAACCTAACGATTTCCAGAGCTGGTCGGAGGCTCAATTTCCGGCGGTTCAGGAGGGGGAGATTCAGACTCAGGAGGATTCAGCGACTCCTCCCAAACTTTGATTTGCGATCGAGCTTGCTCAAAAGCCCGAGTACCCGAAGGAATTTTCTTCAAAGTCGCGATCGCCCCAGCCAGATCCGACGACGACTCTTCCACACCCAGCGCCAAAATCCGCTGGCTCCACTCATCAATCGCCTCACTCGCCTGCCACCGGAGCGAACTCGACTCCGGCACCTGATTTGCCAGCGCAATAGCCGTTTGCAAAGCGTCAGCAGTCCCGGCTCGGGCCGTCTGACGGGCGTTCTGCAAACCTTGCTCGCCCTGAAATTGAGCCTCCCAAGTCCGAATGTTCGATCGAGCTTCCTCATAAAGCACCCGTCCCGATCGAATCCGGCGGGCCATCTCAATTGCCCCCGCCAAATTGCCGCCCGCCGCTAGCTGCTGAGCTCTATCCAAAAACGGCTGGTCAACAAGCCGCTGTCTCCTCTCGATCCAAGCTTGAATTTTGGTTTGAGCTTCTACGTACAGCGCCCTACCTTGACCGATCCGAGAAGCTTGAGCAACGGCCGCTTCCAGAGCATTCGGATCGCCCGAACTTGCCAAATCGTTCGCTCTTTGCAAATACGGACTGTCTTCCAGCAGCTCGATTTGACGGCTCAAGGTGCTAATTTGACGGCGAGCTTCCGAAGCGCGGGGATTTGATTCCGGGACTGTTTGCAATTGCGCGATCGCAGCCCTCAAATCATTTACCCCACCCGGCGCCGCCAGCCTGCTTGCCATATCCAAAACTTTCACATCAGCCATTTCTTGCTGCCAGCGGCCGACTAAATCTTGAGCTTGTTTGTACAAAGGGCGGCCGGACTTCAAAGTTTGAGCGATAGATATCGCCTTCGAGAAACCCTCAACAGAGCCACTCGAAGCCTGAGCTGTAGCATTCGCCAACTGGTTAAAATCCTCAACTTGGCCCCTTAAATTTGCAGCGTCGGGAATCTTGTTAGCGATCGCGATCGCCTGCTCCCAATCCCCTGCCTGCAAGCGTTTTTGGGCGATCTCCATAATTTTCTTGCTAAATTCCGCGATCGCTTTATTGGCAGCTTGATACAAATAACTGTTTTGACCAATTCCCTGAGCCAGCTTAATCCCCGTCACCAGATTGTCGAGACCTCCCTCGGAGGCTGTATTCCGGGCTTTTACCAACTTATTGCCCTCAGCCCGAGTCGTCTGAATTAGCTTAGTCAATTCCTCGTACTTAGCCGATTCCCAGAAAGTATTTCCCAAATCCAAAAGTAGAGTAGCTTGGCGGAAAGCCAGCGGCCACTCTTCCTGACGCAAGTGGTCTTGGGCCGTGCGGTAAATTTTCTCTGCATCGCTCCATATCGACTGCCACTTTTCAATCTGCTTTTCCATCTTCGGGTAAGCCGGAACGTTTTTAGGAACCTTACGAGCGAGCGCAATCGCCTCATCCAGCTTTCCTTCTTGGAAACTAGCATTTCCCAGCCTAATAATATCCTCCGACCACCGATCGATTTGAGTGTTAATTCTCGGCCGCAGCGGATGGTTTTGTGGCAAAGCATTCACTAATTCGATCGCCCTGAGCAAATCATCCGCCGTCCGCTTGCTTGCTGCTTCTTGAGCGCAAAAAAAGCGATCGTTAGCAGAAGCCGTCGGCCAAAAAATCTTTGAGCAATTTGACTGCGAGGTCAGGTTGAGCAAAGACGCAATTGCCACAAACCCCATACCCACCGATAGCATCAAACTCACCGCCAGCCAAAACTGCCACTTATTCGACCAGTTCCGCCAAAACGGATTGTGTTCCTCCGGCGGCTGCGAGTTTTCCCCAGACAAATTTGGCGGTAGTTCCAGATGCCCTCCCGGCAGTTTTCCCGAAGTAACCAACTCTCGGAGCTCTTTAAGTCGTTCAGCCCGGTTTTTCCTTGCTGGTAGCCGCACCAGCGACGAAGTATCCTTTGTTGACTCCAAGGATTCTGATGCCGACCAACGGCCTGATGTTTTGCGATCTTGACTCATATCCTCACCACAAACAGCAACCAGCCTGTCTTAATTATTTCAAAACAGCGATCGCTGCTATTGACTGCTCTATAGAATGTATTCATCACTTTTAAATACTCCTGCAGGCGAAAGACTGCAAGAGCCGATCGCCAAACCGCCAAAATCAAAATTTTGTGATTAGGTAATTGATAATGCGTAATTGGCAATTGGTCAAGGCCATCATCCCTAACTCGCACTCAATAGAGCCAATTACACATTATCGTCTCAAGAACCGGAGTTTGAGCGCAAATCGCCGATCAGTTCCGCGAGTTGGTCGCTATTAGCTTGGTAAACCTCGTTGCAGAAATGGCACGTAGCCTCAGCCCCCCCATCTTTTTCAATCATGTCTTGGAGTTCGGCTTCGCCCAACATTTTCAAAGCTCCCAAAACTCGATCGAACGAACAGCCACAGTCAAAGCGCACCATCTGAGTTTCCGGGAAAATTTCCAGGCCCATATCTCCCAGTAACTCTTCAAGAATCTGGTGCAGCGTTTTGCCCGATCGCAGCAGTGGCGTAAAGCCCGACAATTGAGCAACTCTAGATTCTAAAGTTTGCACCAATTTTTCGTCCGTTGCCGCCTTCGGCAGAACCTGCAACAGCACACCCCCAGACGCTTCTACCCCGCCCGCCCCCACAAACACCCCCAAAACCAGAGCCGAAGGCGTTTGCTCCGAGGTTGCCAAATAGTGAGTCAGATCGTCGCCAATTTCGCCAGAAACCAATTCCACCGTACTTGAATAAGGGAAGCCGTATCCAACGTCCCGCACCACGTACAAATAACCGTCACCTATTGCCCCGCCGACATCTAGTTTGCCTTTAGCATTGGGCGGCAGTTCCACTTCGGGATTATCCACATAACCTCGAACTGTTCCATCAAGTCCTGCATCAACCAGAAGCCCGCCCAGTGGCCCATCTCCTTTGATGCGAATGTTGACCCTCGATTCGGGCCGCTTCATGCTGGAGGCGAGTAACAGTCCCGCCGACATCGTGCGGCCGAGGGCGGCTGTAGCCACGTAGGAGAGCTTATGCCGCCGTCTTGCTTCTTCGGTGAGGCGGGTGGAAATGACGCCTACAGCGCGAATTCCGCCCTCTGCGGCTGTAGCGCGAATTAATTGATCGGCCATGAAAAACCTTACTTTGTCTTTTGATACCTTCTTGAACTATTTTATAAGTTCTTGAAGGTTGTGGCAGCAGAGAGCAGCAGTTGACTCGGCGGGCCTGGATGTGCGATCGAACTTCACAACTCGCCTCTGTTTTCTTTTTTACCTTGATTAACCGACTATTTCTTAACAAATACTCGGATGGATTATTCAACATCAATATTTATTTGAAAAGCCCCAAATAACGAGTACCTTTATTTTTACAAAGCCAGCTTGTTCTAAGTCATTTTATAACAACTAACAAATAAGCTGTGGAGCATTTAAACCACTAACGAGGCCAGTAGGGTGCGTCAGATCGATCGCTTCCATCGGCAAGGGAAACGCTGCGGACTGACGCACCCTACAATACTATTTTAAATGCTCCACAGCTTAACCACTAATAACTAATAACTATAGTCTAGGACGCACTACGAACAAATAAACCTGGCTTTTTAACCTATCTAGAGGCTTTTAAGCCGATGTACTTAATCTAAAAAACCCGGTTTCTGGCTACCGGTGCATAAGTTTTAAACTAACAACTAATGACTAACAACTAATGACTAACAACTAATGACTAAAGCTTATCTTGCCGCTAACCAGACGATTACCAAACCTTTACCTTTGCCGGTTAGAGTCAGAGGCGTAGGTCTCAGACAAATGTTTTTTAGCTGGAAATAAAGGATATGCCACCAACATCCAAAGCACTTTTAGCGGAAATCCAGCATAACACAGGAGCGAGTCGAAACTTGCATTTTTATGCCAAGGGGGAAACCATTCCTATGATGTCGCAAGGCCTTTGGCGAGTGTGTCAAGGTCTAGCACAACTGAGTACGCTTTATCCAAGCGGGGAAGAAGGACTTTTGGGTTGGGTTGGGCCTTCTATGTGCTTCGGTTTGTGGTTGACAAGCTTGCAGACTTACCGAGCTACGGCGACATCAGATATTTATTTGATGTGGTATTCTATGGTGGAAATCGAAGCTTCTCCTCAATTGGCTCACGAGTTACTGCCTCAAATGGTACGGCGGCTGCGGCAAATGGAAGCAATTTTAGCGATCGCCGGACAGCGGCGAGTAGATGACCGTTTGTATCAGCTACTGCTATTATTGCAACAGGAATTCGGTCAGCCTGTGGTTGAGGGAACTCGTTTGAATATCCGCTTGACACATCAAGATATTGCTAATGCGATTTGCACGACGCGGGTAACAGTAACTCGAATGCTGGGAAAATTGCAGCAGCAAGGGTTAATTAGTCGAGATGGCGATCGGCATTTAATTCTTAACAAAGATGTTTTTGCGTCCACGTCGGATTTATTTGGCTGCAACCCTCAAGCTGTGTAGAACCGACAGCAATTTGCCTTTCCACTTTTTTGCATCCACATAAAGTCTTCCAGTATTAGCTATCAAATCTCACTGCATCAGAATTGTTTGTCTGGCTCCTACTCTCCCTATCTACAGCCATACCTTTGCAGTTGGAAAAGATATAATTAAGCGGTGCATCTATTTAGGACTAAACCCAATGGCTAACTCAACTCAAGAAACCCCGCAACCAGACAAAAAAGAATTAACTGAGCTCACAGCTAAACCTCAAGAACAACAAGAAGAACCGCCCAACAAAGGTGACGGGCGGAAATAGTCGATCGTTAGTTTTTATCAGCTATTACTCGTTACCAGGCTCTGCCTGGTAACGCAGATCCGGAGGCTCCGCCTCCAATTTGCCCCAGCAAGAGACGGGCGGAAATAGTCGATCGTTAGTTTTTATCAGCTATTACTCGTTACCAGGCTCTGCCTGGTAATGCAGATCCGGAGGCTCTGCCTCCAATTTGCCCCAGCAAGAGACGGGCGGAAATAGTCGATCGTTAGTTTTTATCAGCTATTACTCGTTACCAGGCTCTGCCTGGTAATGCAGATCCGGAGGCTCTGCCTCCAATTTGCCCCAGCAAGAATCGAGGCTATTCTTCTGGGTATTGGTTCCCAGGCAGATCCTGGAAGTTAATCGGGTGTGTTTACTATTGACAAATTATTCAGTTTGTGTAGTGGCGTTGTTCGATCGCAACTTAGGCTTTCCCGGCTTTCCACGGAGGCCGTTTAAAGAAACCACATCAGCCTCAGAACTCTCCCTAGCCACCCGAATCAGCAACCCCGACAACAACAAACTCGCCAACATCGACGAACCCCCGTAACTAAAAAACGGCAGTGGCAAACCCGTAGTCGGCAAAACCCCCGTCGCCACCCCAATATTCAGCAGCGACTGTCCCACCATCACCACCATCACCCCAATCGCCACCAACTGAGACTCAATATTTCGAGCCTTCATCGCTACCCTCAAAGCCACAGTCGAGTAAGCCGCCAACATCAGCAACAGCGAGAAACCTCCCACCAAACCAAACTCCTCAGCAAACACAGCAAAAATAAAATCGCTGTACTGAATCGGCAAATAAAATAACTTTTGCTGCGACATCCCCAAACCTACACCCCAAATGCCCCCAGAACCCACAGCCAGCAGACTTTGAATCAACTGATAGCCGTCTTGCATCGGATCAGCCCAAGGATTGAGAAAAGACATAATCCGGCGGCGCTGATATTCCCTCAAACTAATACTTAAAACCGCTAAAAGCATTCCCCCCATAGCCGTGGCGCCCAACTGCAAGTAAGGCAAGCCCGCCGCCAAAGCCACCAACCACAAAGTCATCCCGCACAAAGCCGTGGTACTTAAATTCGGCTGCAACAAAATTCCCAAAAGCATTGCGCCGAAAATTAACAGCCAAGTTAAGCGAACTTTATTTGTCAACCGGGGCCAGTTACCGAAAATGCGGGCGCTTTGGAGGACAAAAAACGGCTTGATCAACTCCGAAGGTTGAATAATCGGAACCGGGCCCAGAGATATCCAGCGAGTCGCCCCGTTGATGGTGGTTCCCACTCCCGGAACTAAGGTCAACCAGAGCAATCCCAGCAGCAATAAAACGCCTAACTGAGATGTTTTCATGATGTAGCGCAGTGGGGAGTACACTATCAAGTTAAAGCCGGCCAGCCCGATCGCCACTGCGATGAGCTGTCGTTTAAAATAATAAAGGCCGTCTCCAAATTCATAATTTGCAATGGGATAGGAAGCCGAAAACAATGCTGTCAGCCCGACAAACAGCCACAGAAAAGTCAGCCACCTCAGCCACCGGGCCTCAGCGGCCCATTGAGACGCGCTGGGGTCAAAAAAGGGAATCAAGCGTCGAATGTCATTAGCCATAGGATTTTAGAATGATCTCAATAAACTCTAACAAAGATGGCTAAAGTACCAGATTGGTTAATTTACGCATTAATCTGTTCGCTATTATATGGTTTGTGGGGATTTTTTGGCAATTTAGCGACTAAATATATTGACTACAAAACTGCTTTTGTTTATGAAGCTATTGGCGCTATTTTAACTACTTTATTTATTATTATCCAAACTAATAATTTTAGTTTTGAGGGAGATGTTAGGGGAATTATTTTTGCCATGTTAGTTGGCGTTTGTGGCACTGTGGCATCATTAGTATTTTTTATAGCCCTTGGCAAAGGTGAAGTTGCCAATGTAGTGAGTGTTACGTCTATCTACCCGCTGATTACTATATTATTATCGTCTTTATTCTTGAAAGAGGCTATTACGTTACCACAAATGCTTGCTGTTTTGTTAGCGATAATCGCAGTTATACTTTCTGCTTATTAAAATATTTGTCAAGGATTAGATTAACAACGCTGGACATTATTCCTTCTGCTATAACTATAACAAACAAAAAAGAGGTCGATCGCGACCTCTTACCCCTCTACTAATCCAGCTTCGGCTCTTAAAGTAGACCGGTATTAGCACCGGGCTTACCCGTAGCCAGTTGCACTTTAATAATTCTGCCGCCCATTTTCATAATTCTTTGCTGTTCCCGGAACCAGTTGTCGTAAGGAACGAGCTTAGTAAAATAGGTATTTTGCAATTCGCGCTGAGTGCGGATGCGGGTTTGACTTGGGACGCAAGCAGTCACCTTAAACATTCTCATGGGAAACTAACTCCTGAGTAGGTTTACAGATTATTAGATGGATTTTTTAAAGATTGAAGGCAGGGAGTTAGGAGTCAAAACTAGCTCGTTAAAACTCGTCGGGCTTTCTCGACCAGCCTTTGACGGTCTAGCAATCACTCTCAACTTCCCTGACCTCTTTTCAAAGCCAAAGGTAACAAGTCCAAAGTTAAAAGTTAAAAGAGGCAAGAAACAAATATTTTTCTTTCTTCCTTCTTCTTCCTTCTTCCTTCTTCCTTCTTCCTGAGTCTTAGCTCAAGCCAGAGCAGATGTAGTCGAAATAGACGCCCATTTCTTTACCAGCGTCAGAACCGACCAAACCAGCGGTGACTTCTTTCATTGCTTGGATTGCTTGTACGGTAGAACCGATGGGCACGCCCAAGGAGTTGTAGGTTTCTTTCAAACCGTTGAGCACGCGCTCATCGAGGATGGAAGGGTCGCCAGCTAGCATAGCGTAGGTGGCATAGCGGAGGTAGTAGTCCAAGTCGCGGATGCAAGCTGCATAACGACGAGTGGTGTACATATTGCCGCCGGGACGAGTTACATCAGAGTACAACAGAGACTTAGCAACTGCTTCTTTGACGATTGTGGCTGCATTAGCGCTGATGGCGGTAGCGGCGCGGACGCGCAGTTCGCCAGAAGCAAAGTAGTTCTTGAGCTTGTCTAGAGCGCTGATGTCGAGGTACTTACCTTGAACGTCAGAGGAATTGATAACGGCGGTAATTGCGTCTTGCATGGTTGTCTTGTTTCCTAGAAAGTGGCTGAGTCAGTCCAATTTTGGAGCTAGAATTTGGGATTTGGGATTGGGGATTTGAGATTTTTAAGTAGTTGGTTATCTGCAAAAGCTGTTAGCTTGTTGTCAGCAACCCGCTATTCTTCAATCTAAAATCGAAAACCTAAAATCGAAATTCCTTACTGCATCGCACCGATAACGTAGTCGAAGTAAGAGGAAGCTTCGGAAGCATCTTCTCCAGACAGCAGCGAAGAAGCTGCATTTTTCATAGCGCGAACGCCTTCGGCGACGGCTTCAATCGGGGTGCCGAGAGATTTGTACATTTCGCGGACGCCGACAATACCGATTTCTTCGATCGGAGTAATGTCGCCAGCTACGATTCCGTAGGTGATCAAACGCAGGTAGTAGTCCATGTCGCGCAAGCAAGTTGCTGTCATTTCTTCGCCGTAAGCGTTGCCGCCGGGAGAAACAATATCAGGGCGCTTTTGGAAAAGTTGGTCGCCGGCTTGCTTGACGATGCGTTCGCGGGATTCGCTCAAAATTTGGGCGATGCGGACGCGGCGTTCACCAGAGGTGACGAAGCTTTTGATCCGATCTAATTCACCTGGGCTCAAGTAGCGAGCTTCGGCGTCTGCGTTGACGATTGATTTGGTGACGATACTCATCTTGTGTGTACCCGCTGGATATTTTGCTATATGAACTGCTCTGCGCTGAGCTAGCGAAGGCGGGCGCTTGCGTCCCGTATCTTTCCTGCTCAGGCAGGAGCTTTGACGGGGAAGGCTGGACTTTCCACTTTCAGCAACTGTTGAAGTTGTTGGCGGGTGACTGCCTTCGGTGCTTAACGGCGCTTGTTCTTCACGCCGGTGCGGTTGTGAGTGCTCGCACTAAGCCTGTCGCTTACAATACCATAAATGACTGATGCGATCTTTAATTTATGATCAAGATTGCAGCAGGCCACTTAGTGGCGATCGAGTGACTGTCGGGCAGTTAGTAAGGATATTGCTTCTCTGACACAACTACCTCTCGCAAGTATTTTGAGGCATTATGTTCACATTCTGAGTGTTACTGTAATAGTTTGTAACATTCCTTTTCATATTTGGGCCCTCGCTTTGGTCTTCTCCGTTAAAATTTCATAGTTAAAAAATTGCTAAAATTATCTGGCAGCAATGGTTACAGGCGATCGAGCATTGAGCGGGAATTGTGACGGGCGATCGCGCGGGGTTCAAAGACTTTTCCCTCAGAGAGAGACAAGCGGGAGATAGGGGGAGACAGGCGGGAGAGAGGCGGGGAGAGGTGCGATCGTCTCACATCTTGCACGATTCTCAATAAGTCTGGGACGGGCGGGATCTCTTGCCCAAGGCGTGTCAACTTAAGGTAAAACCGATAGTCCGTCAGGGGTTGAAACCCCTGCCTCAAAGCGAAAGTCCTCTAAAAGAGGACTAATGAATGATTGAGTCCTCTTTTAGAGGACTTTCGCTATTAGACTGGGAATTCATTCCCTGGCGGACTACCGGGTAAGGGGGAGGACTGGCGGACTAAAAGCTTAAGTTGACACGCCTTGGCTGCTGCCAAACCCCTACTACCCACAAGAACACTCACTCTTTGTGTTTGTGGAACAGGCATCTTGCCTGTTCTCGATCGCGATGCCAGATATAAAATCATCGGAAATCGTAACTTTCGAGCTTGTAGCTAGATTTGACTCTCACTTTAAATCTGGTGCGCCGTGAAAAGAAATCTATCAGCCCTTAACAAAGCTTTACAGTTTGGCATTAGCGGTGCAGTCGGCGGTTTCGTCGGCAATCTCATCACCGAACCTTTCATGCAGGGACTCACTGGTTCGGAATCTGTTTTTGACAGTGTATTGTCCACAGCTCGCTGGTTTGGATTGGTAGGCGGTGGCATTGCTACTCCATCTGTTTTTGACAGTGTATTGTCCACAGCTCGCTGGTTTGGATTGGTAGGCGGTGGAATTGCTACGGCTATAATGTTCGGCTATTATTACTATATCAAAGGTAAGCCTCAAATTAAACAGGCTTTAAAAAATGGCGGATTGTTTGGTTTAATTGCAGGAGCCCTTTCTGGAGCGATCGCCGAAGGTATTTACAGCGGGATTGGCGACGGAGACAACGAATTATTGCGAGTAATTTGCTGGGGAATAGCTGGCAGTTTGTTAGGACTGGGACTGGCACAGCGGATTCCTAATTTGGGGGCGCTTCGCGGCATGGGAGGCGGCGGTGTTGGAGGAGTTTTGGGCGGCTGTTTGTTTATTCTGTTTGCTTACAATTTATCCGGTACTGCGGGCCGTTTAGCTGGCTGTGCTGCGATCGGTTTTTGGATTGGCATCATGCTAGTTGTAGCTGAAACTTTGTTCAACAAAGCTTGGCTAGTAATTAGTTACGATACGGGAGCAAATCGCACTCTCACTCTGGGATCGGAACCAGTGACTTTTGGCAGTGATGAAAATTTGTCTATTATCTGCATTCCTAATGTTTCGCCCTTAGCGATGCGGTTTCAATTGGAAGGGGGACAAATTGTTTGCGAGAATGTTGATAGCGGGGCGGTGACTTATTTGCGATCGGGCGACCAAAAGAAAATCGGCAACTGTACAATTACAGTAGGAAACTCTGACTTGCCAGCCCCAACATCGGCAAATATTCCGCCTACCTTTATATCAGATCAGCCCGCAGTAAATTCTTTTACCAGCGGTCAATTTTCTCTCAAATTAGGCAGTCGAGTTATTCCTCTGAGTGCGGGAACTCAACTATTCACCTCTGACATACCGAGTTTAACAGCCGCAGCATCTAACGGGCTTGTAGCTATAGTCACTTCTCGATCGAGAAACGAGCTTTCGTTAGGATTGACAAATTTGTGCGATCGCGCTTGGTGGGCTACAGACATTCAAGGCGATATAAAAATGGTAGAACCTGAAAGTACCCTAACTTTGGCGTTGGGAACTAAAATCGAATTCGGTGAAATTGACGGCGAGATTGTGTAAGTAAGCGAGTAAAAACTGAGATATTGCACCATTGTCAATAAACCTTTCATGGGCGGGCAGGATGCCCACCCCACAATAAAATTTACTCTTTGTGGAACAGGCATCTTGCCTGTTCTTAACAATAATTCAAGCAGAACTGCTGCTAACTCCATTAATTACCGCCGCACCAATCAAATGAGCCAAACGCAAAGCTTCAGGAACTTTACCAGTGTCTGTCAAACGCTGAAGTACCCTCGCTATTACTTCGGGTTGTTCGCCGCACACTTGAAAAAAGAAAGGTTCAAAAGCGTGAATTTTCCCGGCGCGGCGCAACAATTCTAAACGGTATTCTGAATCGGGTAAATGGCGGAGGGCTTTTTCAACAGCAGCTAAATCTGGTTGGCGGCGCATGACAGCAACGCAAGGAATTTGCAGCCGCGATGCTAAATCGGGAAGGTCAATAATATTGAAGCCACCGAAAGCAATTCCGTCTAGCAAAACCAGATGTAATTGCGGCAGAAACTTGCCTCCGAGGAGCAGCCCAGAAATAGCATCCGTGGCATCTAATCCGTCTGGGAGGACTTGTCCCCACACCATTCCTTCAAATCGAGTTCCCCCGCAGACTATGCCCGCGATCGACACTAGACTGCCGCTTGTACGAGAAAACGGAGCGTCGTCAAAGCCAATAACCTTAATTGTGCGATCGAGCCTGAGCAAATCTGCCAGTTTCAACTTGTGGAGTTCCCTAAACTAAAGTTTGTGAGATTAGCTTGTGTTTTACATAGTATCATATACGTTAAATAGCTCATTACTAAAAATATTTTAGACAATTGGTAAAAAAATACGTAGCAGCGATCGACCAAGGAACCACCAGCACCAGATTTATCATATTCGATCGCCTGGGACAGAGAATTTGCAGCAACCAACAAGAACACCAGCAAATCTATCCGCAACCAGGATGGGTTGAACACAATCCCGATGAAATTTGGCAGCGCACCCAAAGCGTGATTAAAAATGCCCTCGAAATCGGCAATATCGACCCCAAAGATATTGCTGCACTCGGTATTACCAACCAGCGCGAAACTACAATTGTTTGGGACAGAAAAACTGGCAAAGCTTACGGAAATGCGATTGTTTGGCAAGATACCCGCACTCACCAAATTTGCGAAAAATTAGCTGAAGTCGAGGGCAAAAATCGATTTCAAAAACGATGCGGTTTGCCGCTGGCAACTTATTTCAGCGGGCCGAAAATTAAGTGGATGCTGGACAATATCGCAGGATTGCGGGAAGCTGCAAATCAAGGGGATGCGATTTTTGGCAATGTCGATACTTTTCTGATTTGGCACCTGACTGGCGGCGCGCACATTACCGATGTTACCAACGCCAGTCGCACGATGCTGATGGATTTGCAAACGCTCGATTGGGATGCCGAAACTTTGGAAATAATGGCAATTCCCCGCCAGATGCTGCCAGAAATTCGCCCTTCGAGTCAAGTTTTTGGCACTGCAAAAGGATTGTTAGATGGTGTTCCAATTGCTGCTGCTTTGGGGGATCAGCAGGCGGCTTTGGTGGGGCAAACTTGTTTCAGTGTTGGGGAGGCGAAAAATACTTACGGTACGGGCTGTTTTATGCTGCTGAATACTGGTGAGACGATCGTCCCTTCAAAGCAAGGATTACTGACAACAGTCGCCTACAAGATGGGAGAATCGCCCGCTGTGTATGCTTTGGAAGGCAGTATTGCGATCGCCGGAGCATTAGTGCAGTGGCTGCGGGACAATTTGGGCATCATCAACACATCTGCGGAAGTAGAAACCTTAGCAAATACAGTCGAAGATAGCGGCGGAGTTTACGTTGTCCCGGCATTTTCTGGACTCTACGCACCCTATTGGAAAGACAGCGCGCGGGGAGTAATTGCAGGTTTAACTCGTTACGTGACTAAGGCACACATTGCCCGCGCAGTATTGGAAGCGACAGCGTGGCAAACGCGAGAAGTATTGGATGCGATGAATCAGGATTCAGCAGTGCAGCTTTTGTCTTTAAAAGTAGACGGAGGTATGGTGGGAAATCACACGCTGATGCAGTTTCAGAGCGATGTTTTGGGAGTGCCAGTGGTGCGGCCTGTGGTAGCAGAAACTACTGCACTCGGTGCTGCTTATGCGGCAGGTTTGGCGGTGGGTTTTTGGAGTCAGCTAGCGGAATTGCGGGACAATTGGGCGGTGGATTGTACTTGGGAACCGAAAATGCCGATCGCACTTCGCGAGCAAAAATATCGCTTTTGGAAAAAAGCAGTTTCCCGCACATTCGATTGGGAAGAATGAATATAAAGCCTTTAGAGGCGGGCTAGAAACCCACCCCACAAGTAGAATAAAAATTCACTTTTTGTGGAACAGGCATCTTGCCTGTTCCGGCTATGTATTTAGTGCTATCATCAAATGTAGCACTATTTTTCAACCTGCAAATAGATGATTTCGCTAAATAACTTAAAAAAAATCCTCGCCACCGTTCTATTAATACTGACACTGGCATTTGTAGAAATCGCTGCTAATTCCCAAATGGCGATCGCAGATACAGCGACAAATCCCGCAACCGCAGCCGAAGTCTTCAGCACCAACTGTGCCGGCTGTCACATCAACGGCAGCAACATTATCAGGCGCGGCAAAAACTTGAAACAAAAAGCATTAAAAAAATACGGCATGGATTCCATAGCCAATATTTCCAACTTAGTAACCAACGGCAAAGGTATTATGCCCGCTTACAAAGATCGTTTGTCGGAACAACAAATTATCAATGTTTCAGCTTACGTGCTATCCCAAGCTGAAACCGATTGGAAATAGCACCTCGGTAGATTATTTATAGCTTAGGCAATCTTGCCATAGACATCAGATATTTCTTGATCGCAGGTTGAAGCGCGAACAGGGTTTCACTTTCGCCTTGGACTGTTTCAATTAGCGATCGCCTTAAAAGCGATTCCAACGTCTTATTAAAAAATTCTGAGTCCCCCTCTTGCTGAATATCTGAGTACAAATTTTCAATATCAACAGGCTTGACTTCTTTCACCATACAGTATAATAGTTCGATTTCTAATGCTGATAAGCGATTAAACTGCCGAGATAACATATCGCTATAATCTCCCAGAAACAGCCCATTTCTTAAAAACTTAGCAATGCTGTCCCCAAACATATCATGAATAGTTGTGGTTACTATTTTTAACGCTAAAGGATTGCCGCTGTATGCCTCTATCAATTGTGAGTATTCACCTTCTTCAGACAAACCCTTGTTTTTAATGATTTCCACAGCCGCTTCTCCCAAACTACCCAATTTCAACGACCTTACAGGTTGATTTTGACCTTCTAACGCTGCAATTTCTTTAGGTTTTTCGCAGCTAGTCAATAGCAAGCAACTTTGATGCTGCGATTTTCCTAGTTGTTTCAAAAATTCCCCATACACTTGATATCCTTCTCGATAATTTCCTGTTAACTCCTCAGTGCTGAAAACAGCTTCCCACTCATCTAAGATTATCAGGCAGCGACGCTTTTGTAAACACTGAATCAGCCGCTGGATACCATCAGCGATGATTGTCGGTTCTATTGCATTTGTGGAAGCAATTAGGTGATCCAGGGAAAATTCAAGCTGCGATATCGCAGCTTGAAAAAATTTTTTATCCTGAGTAATTAACTGCAATTTCTCTAAATCGTTTGGCGGTTGATCTGATAAAAATTCGATTAAATTTACCAGAGTATCTGCCAACAGAGGTGCATGACTAAGGTTGAGCCAAATCAAGCACTCAAACTGGTGTTTAATCATATCTGTTAGCTTAGATGCTAAAGCAGTTTTGCCAATGCCCCCCATACCCAATATAGTAACTAAGCGACAGTTTTCTTGTAAAATCCATTGCTCTAAGTTAGCCAGTTCTGTTGTACGCCCGTAGAAAATAGACGTATCCACCGCCAGCCCCCATTTAGTTCGATTTTCGATGCGAGTTTGGGTAGAATTTATGAATTTAGGATGGAACATTTCTCCATGAATCTTTTGTTTATAACCAAATATTTCTAACATAGTTGGGATTTCTTTCCAGTCTTTCGGTTGTTGCAGCGTCAAAACTTCTATGTAGCGATACAGCCCTCTCGATAAGTCTACTCTAATACCCGCACAGTCGCGATGGAGTGCGGCGGCGATTTCCACCGGACTATAATTGCAAAGCAATCCTCGCAGGTAAGTTTTTTCTAAAGGAGTTAGTCGCTGCTTTCCACTGCTAGCGTACTCTTGCTTTGCCACTGTCAAGTCTGCATATAACTGTTCGAGATTCCACCAAGTCGCAGCCTCTATAAACTTCTGTTCTGGTATTTGTAAGGGTTTATTTGGAGGTGTCATGTATATTCACAAGCAGAAGCACACTCATAATTACTTATGATTTTACCAGATTAAAGATCTAACTTATTAAGTATTTTTACTTGCTTGTGAGGTTATTTTAGATCCGTTATAAAATTTATTGTAAATAAAACCCATCCCTATGCTGGTCTACTTCTCACACAAATACCTAATAAAAATACTAATAGCTCTTAGGTAACTTATCGGTCTTGAGTGTTTTATAAATGTAGAAAGCAGGATTTTATAACACTTGCTATCAGAAAAGTTAAGAGGACAGCTTAAATGGCATCAATTCAACTGAGAAATCAGCTAACTGCAACAGACAGGGTTATCCCAACTCCCGACCCGTTTGATGCTCCTGGTGCAACAACTCGCGCTAAAGATTACATCTTAGAGGTACAGTTAGTTAATCAGCCAATATCAATCGATCTTTTGAGAGATGTGGGCACCAGTAACTATGACCCTTACGTGCAAGTCTTTCAGGTACCCAAAGGCAGCAAGGGTGCGAATGTCGCTAATACGGGTTTTGTTGTTGCTGAGGATGATGATAGCGGCGGCGGCGGCCTAAACTCAAAAATAGCGGCGCTTACAAGTCAGCCTGGTGTGGACTATGTAGTCCGCGTGACTAGCCCCGGTTTCTTAACACTTCCTGAGCCTTTCACATTACAGGTTTCAACTCCCACTGGCACTGTCGCCTTGAAAGACCCCGTAACAGGTGCGACTTTAGATGCACAAGGCAACATTATCGGAGGCGGTCCCGGCGACCCTCTAACAGGCAATCTTCCCGTCCGGCGTTTCTTTGACAAGGTGGCAGGAGGGCATTTTTATACCACAGACCCGACAGAGAAAAATGACCGACTAAACAACCCTGTTCGTTACCAGAGTGAAGGCGATGAATTTATCGCTCCCGCCGCCGGTAACGCCAAGGTTCAACGCTTCTTCAATACAGCATCAGGAACCTTTTTCTATACGAATAAACCTGGTGAGATACAGTTTGTTCGCGACAACTTACCCCAGTTCCGTGCTGACGGGGAGGCTTTCAATTCATATAGCACGGCAGTTTCGGGTGCGATACCCGTCTTTCGTTTTACCAACCTGGCGAGGGAACGGGAAAATTCCCAAAATATTACACACTTTTTCACAGCAGACCCAAACCAGCGGAGGCAGGTACAGGGGAGGTCAGATTTCCGGGATGAGGGGGTTGCTTTTTATGCTCTTCCCCCCGCCTAAGCAGGCAGTTGGATTCATCTAGGTTTAAAATGAGTAGTAGGGTGCGCCGCACGCACCCTACTTTTTTATCTATTAAACTTTTGGGTAACAAGCGATATTTTGGTCATCCTATGAACAATCTCAGTACAAAACCTTCCCTATTCAAGGCTTTAACTGTAATTATCTTGTGTTTGTATCTAATCTTAGCTGTCAGCCCGCCCGCTTTGGCTTCGATTCACAAATATCCCGAAACTGCCGAGACAGTAATGTTCCGATCCGTACAAAGCCTGCGTGATAAAGATGACAAAGCATGGCAAGTTGTTTTGTACAAGCGAGTCAAGTCGGGAGTAGTAAAGTCTTTAAATCTGAGATTAGTAGGATTTCCCGGAACAGAATTTCAGCATCCTTTTCCGCTGAAAGTTGCGGCGGGCAAGCGCGAAATTGGCAAGGCAAATGATATTTGGAACGAGTCGGGTTTGCCAATTAATGTCGGAGAATACGATTTCAAATCAATAATTACACAATTGGAAAGTAATCGACCTTTGCTGTTGAGTTTGCCTGTGAAAAATCACAATGAGACACAATTGCTGGTTCCTCCTTTTGCTGTCAGAGAATGGAGGCTGTTGTTAGACAGAAACTAAATATACCTATTTAAGCGCACTCTACATTATTTAAAATCGATACAATTTCCCATGTCACAAATCGTTATGTTTAAATTATGCCTTAAGGTAGATTTAACGCAAGCGAAGAATAATATCTTAGGGCAAAAACTAAATAGATCAACTTAATCGCACTGTACATTTAAAATCGCTCAAGTTTCCTGGATGTATTAAAAATAACTTTATTTACATAGACCTTAAGGTAGATTTAACCTATTTTAAGGGTAATTATGAAACAAACTAAAAGCTGAGTTAGTCGGTTGACAAAACTTCAGTGTTTTAACGTAGGTGTATTCAGGGTGAAGCTACTATGACTTTAATCAGTAAAATTGTCCGAAAAGCTTTGGCAACAGGTTACTTAACGGTTGAGGCAGAAGAACAGTTGCGACAGCAGTTGCAGATGACTAAGTACGGTTTAGAAGATTTTGACGCTTTTATTAATTTGCAGAAAGAGGTGATGGAAGGTAGGGTGAAACAACAAGCTTTGGAATTGTTACGATCGCGCAAATGTTCTGCGACTGCTTAAATCCAGTTCGATCGACCTTTTGGAGAAATGGGATAAAAAAGTTACAGCATCTTGTATTTTTATCCCTAATTAGAAATTTCCGGCGCGATCGAACTTGACAAAAATACCAAAATCGCGAATAATGGTAGATTGTCTGTCTAAATCCGGCTCGGATCAGGTTAAGACATTCCAAAAGCTGGAGAGCAGTCAGCAGTCAAAAGTCCACAACGACCAATGACCAATGACTCATCAGCTACCTGTACGGCAATCTCAACAACCATCCCATGACTTACGCAATCATTGAAACCGGCGGCAAACAATTTCGGGTAGAACCAGGCCGCTTCTACGACATCGAACTGCTTCACGTTGAAGCTGAATCCAAAGTCACCATAGACAAAGTATTTCTGATCCAGCACGAAGGCGAGGTTCATATCGGCCAGCCTCTACTAGAAAATGCCACTGTAGAAGGAACGGTTCTCCGGCATTTCCGGGGCCGCAAAGTCCTCGTCTACAAGATGAAGCCGAAAAAGAAAACTCGGAAGAAAAAAGGGCACCGTCAAGAAACAACTCGCTTTATGATTGACTCGATTAGCGTCAACGGTACAGTCTTAGCAGCCAGAGACTTAACTCAAGCAGTTGTTGAAACTCCCCAAACCGCCGAAACTGATTCAGAATAAAACATAGTAAATACAGTTGAGGATATTATGGCCCACAAGAAAGGTACAGGCAGTACACGTAACGGACGCGACTCTAATTCTCAGCGTCTGGGTGTCAAAAAGTACGGCGGTCAAGTTGTCAAAGCTGGCAACATTTTGATCCGTCAACGCGGCACTAAAGTTCACCCCGGTAATAATGTTGGTATCGGCAGAGATGATACTTTGTTTGCCATGATTGACGGTGTGGTGACTTTTGAAAGAAAAGGCAAAACTCGCAAGAAAGTCAGCATTTATCCTGTGGTTGCAGCACCTGTGGCTGAGCCCGTGGCTGAAGCTGTCGCAGTTTAATTATTCGTTCCTAGGCTATGCCTGGGAACACATATCTAGAGGCTCTGCCTCCTGATTCTCTATCTCAATATACCCAGATACCCGACTTCTTTAAGAAGTCGGGTATCTAAGGTTTGGTAGACAAGTTTTGTGAGAAATAACCGATGATAAACAGCCTTGAACTCAAGAACTTTGGACCTATCCATCAGTTCAAGTGCGAGAACTTAGGTCACATTAATTTGATTATCGGCGGCAATGGAACAGGTAAAACCATTCTGCTCACAGCGCTTTACAGTGCTATGCGAACCCTAGAAGAGTATAAACGGGGAAACGAACCACGCAATGCTTCCGAAATACTCGCAGACAAACTGTATTGGACTTTTGAGATAGAGAAAATCGGCGACCTTGTGAGCAAAGGAGCAGATGAACCACTATCTTTCAAGCTCAATTGTGATGGTCAAGATTTTTCTTATAGATTTGGTAAAGACACCACGAAAAATATCCAAACTCTAGAAAATCATGTTCCACCTCGAATGAGTAATTCTATTTTTTTACCTACAAAAGAAGTTCTCTCCCTGCATCATATCATTCTACAATCCCGCGAACTGAGCAAGACCTTTGGTTTCGATGATACCTATCTCGATTTAGCACGAGCACTGCGCCAACCTCCTACAGGTGGCAGAAATTACCAGCAGTTTGCTAAGTCCAGAAAGAACCTAAGCGAGATTCTAGAGGGAAAGGTTGAGTATGATGAAAATTTGGGGCGTTGGCAGTTCAAGAAGGGGAATCAAAAGTTCCCTATTGGCGTAACCGCAGAAGGTATTAAGAAGATTTCCATTCTTGACACCTTACTAGGGAACCGTTATCTTGACCAAAAATCGGTAATCTTCATCGATGAGCCAGAATCAGCACTACATCCAGCCGCAATTTCAAAGTTTCTCGATATTATTGCCATGTTAGCTGAGTGTGGAATCCAGTTTTTCATGGCGAGTCACTCCTATTTTGTCATCAAAAAACTGTTTCTCATTGCACAGAAAAAGGATAGACTCTCAATTCCAATAATTTCTGTGAAAGATAATCGTTGGGATCTCGCAAATCTCAGGGAAGGGTTGCCAGACAACCCAATTATCGACGAATCAATCCAGCTCTACAAAGAAGAGGTGGAGCTGGCATTGCAATGACGACTGAGCCAATTATTGAGTCTGGCATGACATTCGGCCCTTACCCAGAAGGAGATTGCTTCTACCCCACATTCCGCACTTCTTAACACAGTTAAAAGTATTTTGACGATAAAACGTCATTCTAGAGATTTAAATTGAGAATATTTCTCAATAATCTAAAAAAATTGATCGTAAAAAAATAATTATCAACAAAAATTAATATTTCTATACAGTGGCTATAACGCTTGTATAGAATGGAAGATAGCCATTTTTTAGCCAAAAATTCCAGATTTTATGTTAAGACCTGCGGAAAGTGGGTTCTACATTGAGAAAAGCGAAACTTACCAAAAAATCAAGGAAGGCGTGAAGATAGCGGAGTTCTTACTGCTCCATTCCCAAGATGAGTCTATAGTATGGATTGTTGAGGCAAAATCTAGTTCCCCACGGCCTGAAACTCAGCCGAATTTCGATGATTTTCTCCTCGAAATTCAAGAGAAGTTGACCAACTCGCTCACGTTGAGTGTGGCAACTTGCCTAAAGCGCCATTCTACCTGGGAAGAATTGCCTAACTCCTTTCAAACGTGGATCTCGAAAAAGTTGATTTTCGCTTAATACTGGTTATCAACGGACATCAAGAGGCCTGGCTAGCACCGCTACAGGATGCGCTCAAAAAAGCACTCCACCCTACCATCGAAACTTGGAATTTATCTGCGACTTCTGTGGTGGTGCTGAATGACACAATGGCGAGAGAACAAAAATTGATTAGCTAATTAGTGGCTAACCTCCTCCGACAATTGTGACAACTTCTAAGATGTCGCCCTCTTTGATGTCTGTAGTTTCCCAAAATTGTTTGTGCAGAATTTCGCCGTTGTACTCCACAGCCACCAAGCGCGGGTTTAATCCCAATTGTTTTAGTAATTCGGGTAACGGTGTGTCGATCGCACAATTGCGGGTTTCTCCGTTAACTTGCAGCGCAATTTGATTTATCATAAGTAAAATATCAGTTTTCAGGGCGGGTTTTGTAACAAAATTATATTTGATGCACAGATTTCCTGTGCTAAACCCGCCCTACGAATCGCCAATAAACCTAGCTTTTTCCGTGCAAAGCTTTTTGAGCTTTCAGATTCTGCATCCGAATCAACTGCGAGATGAAAAACTGCGTGACTAAAGTAGGCTGTTCTGCTTCCATGATTGCGCGTACTATGGCAACCCTTTGAGCTCCGGCATTCAATATTTCATCGATGTTGTTGATATCAATTCCGCCGATCGCAAACCACGGAATCGGCGACTTAGTAGCAGCATACCGCACATAGTCCAAACCCGCCGCCTGTTTATCAGGTTTAGTAGGAGTGGAGTAAACCGGCCCAACTCCAATATAATCTGCTCCCGCATCAATAGCTCGCTGCATTTCCTCGCCGTTCGTAGTCGAACAACCGATGATCCGTCCCGGGCCGAGCAACTTGCGCGCTTCCGCCACAGGCAAATCTCCCTGTCCTAAGTGTACGCCGTCGGCATCCGCTGCGATCGCAAAATCCACGCGATCGTTCACAATCAGCAAAGCATCATAGCGGTGACAAAGTTCGCAAAGCTTACGCGCGTTAGCCAACTTTACCCCGTCGTCTGAGGTTTTGTCGCGGTACTGCACCAAAGTCAGTCCGCCTTGCAAAGCAGCTTCCACAACTCCCAACAAGTTGTCTCTCGGCGAAGTTACAAGGTATAACTGCGATCGAAGTAACTGCTGGTAGCGCCGGTAAGCCAGCAAATCGCTTTCGAGAGTATAAACCCGATAGCGCATCTGCTTAAAAGCCGCGCCCATATTGCGATCGTAAATTTTGCCATACTCTTCGAGTACCCGCAGAGCTTCTTCCACCCGACAGAAATTCGCCTCCAGTAGCTGCTGAATGCTCGAACGCTGCTCTTCCTGCGGGTGAGTCAACTCCGTACCCGGATCAGCCGGCGTATCCCTAGCACTGCGAAGTTCTGCGACGTGCCAAGCAGCCAATTCTTGACGCAGTTGCTTGCACACGAGGGCTAAATCGGCGTTATTGAGACCAAACCTGCACCATTCTTCAATAATTCTCAACCCTTCGCGCGATCGATCTAAATTTGCATCTAAAATCCGGCAGAGGGCTGGCTGTGCCGGTAAAGTTCTGTTTTGTTTGTCGGTCATTCAGAACCACCCTAATTATAATTAATCCTACCAGTCAAACCGCTATATTCTCCCACGCCCTCAAGATTGTGGCAAAGCAGGCGGCTTAATTTTGGCATAAACCAATGTAAATTCGACAATATTTTTTTAAGTTTGATGAAAACAAAGCATAATAGATCAAACTTGATGAGAGTGGAATCGTTAAACTGCATACCACACTTCGGAGGAGAGCCGTGAGGTTAGCAGAACAACACAAAAGATTAACAGAAGAAAAACCCAGCAGGCGGGTGAAATCAAAGTTCGATCGCGAAAACCCGACAGCGAACTCGGGAAGCGGAACTCGGATCGCAAATCAGTGGGGTTTATTTATGCTCCTAAATTCTCAATATAGCGAGTGCAAAGAAAAGCGATCGCCAAAATCTTGTTTGAGTTCTTGTCTTCTGCTCGTTTTTGCGATGACCGCCCTTTGCAACCATCAACCGTCAGTTATCGCTGCCGGGATGCCGGGAGTGCAGCTACTTTCTCAGACGCTGCAGAGCGACATCAACATACTCTACGTCAGCTCGACAGGGGGCAGCGACACAGGAGGCAACGGCAGCGATCAAGCTCCGTTTAAAACCCTTACCTACGCCTTAAGCGTGGCACCGCCCAAAACAGCGATTTTGCTAGCGCCCGGTACTTACAGCGAGCAAACCGGCGAAAAATTTCCATTAATGCTCAGGCCCAGCGTGACAGTTCAGGGAAATCCCAACACTCGCGGTCAGAATATTGTCATCAAAGGCGGAGGATACTTTATCAGTCCGACTTCGGCGGGTCAAAATATTGCGATTTTAGGCGCAGATGGGGCGGGACTCAGCGGGGTGACGGTGACGAATACCAACTATCGGGGTTACGCTTTGTGGATCGAATCGAGTTCTCCAACGGTTGTCAACAATACTTTTTCTGGCAGCACTCACGACGGCATTTCGGTAGTGGGTACTTCCAGGCCGACGATTGGCGGGAATGTTTTCTCGAAAAATGGAGCTAACGGCATCACGATTTTTGGGAGTTCCCAGCCGGAAGTTCGAGATAATGTGTTTGAAAACACGGGATTTGGGGTGAATGTAGCGCAGAACGCTTCGCCTCTGCTCATCGGTAACAAAATTACTCGCAATAAGGACGGCGTGGTGGTGCAAGCTAATGCTAGACCTGTGCTGCGTAACAATTATATCGAGAGTAATCGCCGGGACGGAATTGTGGCGATATCGAGCTCTCTGCCGGATTTGGGAACTGCTGCCGAACCGGGGGGCAATGTCATTCGCAACAACGGTCAGTACGATGTCAACAATGCAGCCAAAGGTCAAGTAATCCCCGCTTACGGCAATCAATTGTTGAGCAGCCGGACTACGGGATCGGTTGATGTGGCGGGAACTTTTACACCGCCTCCAATGGGGGGAAGTGCTTTGCAGCTAAGGGCCGATCGACCTCCCAGCATCGGTGGCCCAGACACTTCTCTCCCTGCTTACACTCCCGGGCGGCTAAGTCCCAGAGTTCAAGGAGCACCTATTGCTCCACCTGCGCCCGTTTCCAGGCGACAGGTGCAAAATCAACCCGCACCGCGAAGTCCTCAGTTGCGACAAGAGCTTTCTCCGAGGAATGCCGAACCTTCACCCGTAGTCCCAGGGGCGATCGCAATTCCTGTGTCCGATCCGAATTCTCGATCCGTTTCGGAAATTTCGGTACAGCAACCAATTATTCCTCCCAATTTTGATAGTTCGAGTTCGGTTTCTTCTGAGGGTAGATTGCCGGTTCCGGGCCGCAACATTCCGATCGGAAGGGGCGGCTATGTACCTGCACCTTTAGGGGGGAATTCTTTGCCCGATTCCACGGATAATTCGCCGTCATTTGATCGAGCCAGAGCTTTGGGTTTCCGGTATCGAGTTGTGGTGGATACCGACAGTTGGCGCGATCGACAAAAAATGCAATCCCTCGTTCCCGGTGCTTTTCGCAGTTTTGCCAGCGGACGACCCGTGATGCAAGCCGGTGCTTTTCGGGAACGCGAAAAAGCTGAGGAATTGCTACAAATTCTCAACGCTAACGGTTTGAATGCTCAAATTGAGGAGATTAAATAGTTATTGGGCATTGGGCATTGGGCATTGGGCATTGGGCATTGGGCATTGGGCATTGGGCATTGGGCATTGGGAATATCCTTTCCGGCTAAGCTGTTCGGCATTTAAAGGAGCTTAACCAATAACCAATAACCAATAACCAATAACCAACAACAAAATTTTAGGGCCTAGCATATCGGATGCCAGACCCTAAAAAGTTTGTAAATTCAGTTGATTCAAGTGGGTTTTTAGCTCTGCTGAGTTTCAGCAAACTACAACTAAGGTGGACTTTTTTGCAACTACTCTGCGGACGAGCTAGCTATCAGCGGAGTCTATTCAGACTTCTGTGTTTGACTGTGCGATCGCAACTTTTGATTAATCCAATAGCCTCAAGCTATTTAACAAATCCCGAGCGCAATGTCAACCTTTCTTTGCTAATAAGCTACAGGGTTCAGGCGTTGCCTGTGAACTAGAGCCGATCGGGACAAATACTCTAATTCCAAATTTTTTATCCAAGTTTTTTGTGCTTCTTGGTTTTGCCCCTCATGTTTTTAAGTTAACACCAACTGCGCGCATAAAAACACTTTGTTTACCAAACTTGACACTTTTTGACGTGATGAAATACTTCCAAAAGCGATTATTAACAATTTGTACTATCGCCCGATACCGCAACGTGCATAGTCGGCACTATTGGCTTGCTGTCAACGCAGCACAGCTTCCCAAGTAGCGCGGCCGACAATGCCGTCTACTGGCAATTGGTATTGTCGCTGAGCGGCCTTGACAGCAGCTTGAGTTTCCGGGCCAAACACGCCGTCAGCACTCACCCGCAAAAATCCCTTGGCCCGCAGCCTTTCTTGCAAATCTCTGACTGCGGCCCCCCGCATTCGTCTTCTCAAAACCGGAAAATTAGTTGACTGCACTTGAGGGTTAATCTCTGAGTAGTCGGCAGTTACAGGATCGTTGGCGATGGGGTTTTCGATGAGCGCGCTCGGAGTCGCAGGAAACAGCCGATTCCAAGTATCTTGACCAACTATTGCGTCGGGAGCCAAGCCTGCTGCTTCCTGGAACTGAGACACAGCTATAGCGGTGCTTTGTGAGAAAATCCCGTCTACAGTGTCAACGTAAAAGCCCAATAGTTTAAGAGCAGCTTGGAGTTCGATCACTTCCTTGCGACGGCTGCCCAATTTGAGCGTGGGGCGGACGATCGCACCTGTTTGAGCGATCGGGCTGTTAATGTTACCTTGTTCGGAGGTAGGTAGCTGTGCAGCAGCAGGAGTAGGGGCGATCGAGCCTATTGCCAATAAACCGCACAAACTCCAGCCTAAGAGCAAACTCGGAACCTCGCGGGCTTCATTCCAGCTTGCTGTCAAGTTTTGGGACATTGGGAATTCGACCTCTGCAAAACTGGTGGCGATCGTACATCAAATCTGGAAAAAATTGGGAATTGGGCATGGGGCCTGGGGCATCGGGCATCGGGCATTTTTGATTCCCAGTCCTTCCCTCCGATCAAAAAAATTATCCCCTGAAATAGCTGCAATTGGCAAAAAAACTGCTAGATTGCCCTACAGAAAACATTGAACCGCGTTCATTGGGCCCCAGCAACACCATGTCCGAATCCAGAACCGCCAGCCAAATAGACATCGGCAACGTCAACATCGGGAACTTCCAAGTCGGCAGCATCAGCGGCACCAAATACAACGACTTCAACGCCAACGGCCTCCCAGATCCCGGAGAAGTTCCCATTCCCAACTGGCAAATCTACCTCGACCTCAACAACAACGGCCAGCTAGAATTTAACGAACCTTCCGCTTTCACCAACCCGCAAGGCAACTACATCTTCGGCAACCTGCCGCCGGGAACTTACCAAGTTAGGGAAGTCCAGCAGCCGAACTTTCGCCAAACTACCCCAAATCCCGCACCCATCACAATTACCAGCGGGACAAACGCTGGCAATATTAATTTTGGTAACAACTTTAATGCTGGGACGATCGCAGGCACAAAATTCAACGACATCAACAACAACAGCAGCCGAGATCCGGGCGAACAAGGGCTAGCTAACTGGCAAATTTACCTCGACCTCAACCGCAACAACAGGCTCGACGGCGGCGAACCTTTTACTTTTACAAACGTTGAAGGCAATTACGCTTTTGTCAATATTCCCGCAGATACATATTTGGTAAGAGAAGTCCAGCAACCGGGTTTTCGCCAAACCACGCCTGACCCCGGCCCGGTTAACGTTACTTCCAATGCCACTGTCAACAACATCAATTTTGGCAATGTCTTTTTTGTCGGCAGCATCAGCGGTCTCAAATACAACGACCTCAATGCCAACAGCGTCCGAGATGCGACAGACCCGCCTCTGACCAACTGGCCAATTTACATCGACCTCAACGGCAACGGCAGCTTTGATCCGGGCGAACCCAACACCATCACAAACCCGCAAGGCAACTACACTTTTGCCAATGTTTCTCCCGGCCGATATTTGGTGAGGGAAGCCCAGCAACCGGGATGGGTACAGACTACGCCAAATCCAGGCCCGATCGACATCATCGGCAATACCAACGTTGTCGGCGTCAATTTCGGCAACAATTTTCCTACCGGCAGCATCAGCGGCTTCAAGTTCAACGACCTCAACGGTAACGGTATCAACGAACCGACGGAACCGAGAGTTGCCAACTGGCCGATTTACCTTGATTTCAACAACAACGGCAGTTTAGATCCGGGCGAACCTTCGACTTTAACCAACCCTGAAGGTAATTTCTCTTTTATCAATTTGCCTCAAGGGACTTATGTGGTCCGGGAAGTCCCGCAGCCCGGTTTTCGACAAACTACGCCCAATCCGACTCCGATCACCGTGGGCAACGGCACAAATGCCACTAATCTCAGCTTTGGTAACGTGTTGGTGACTGGCACGATCAGCGGTGTGAAATTCAACGATTTTAACGCCAACGGCCGCCTAGATCCTGGGGAACCGCCGATCGCCAATACTCAAATTTACATCGACCTCAACAACAACAGCAGTTTAGATCCGGGCGAAGCGAGTACCCTCAGCGATGTTCAGGGCAATTACAGTTTCCGTAACGTTCCTGTAGGTAGTTATGTTGTCCGCGAAGTTCCGCCGCCCGGTTTCATTCAAACGACTCCGCCTGCGGTGGTTGTTGTGTCGGCAGATATTCGGGCTAGCAGCATCGATTTGCTGACGGGAGAGGCTGAGGGTAATTCGGCTAAATCCTTGAAGGGCGATCGGCTGACGGATGGCAGCAGCTATGCGGGGGAACCTTTGGGTAATATGGGGACGGATAGCTTGCTTTTGAGTTCGGCTCGTGATAGTAGTTATCAAATTAGTGATTTTGGGGTCGATCGACCTGTTGCGAATTTAGGCGATCTTCCTAACTTTGGGCAAGAAAATGTGGGTATGGGTTCTCATGCACAAATCGGTGAATTTGTCAATAAAAATGAATTAATTAAAGGGGCGATCGGGAACTCGGTCAGCACTGTGGCCGCGAGAGATTTCGGGGTTATGTAGGGTGACACAAAGCTCGATCGCCCAGAATCCCAAACCGCAGATAAAACTCAGGAAGAGGTTAAAGGGCGATCGCGTGATACCCTATTGTTGGCAACCTCCAACACTCAAGCCTAAGTTCCGGCAAATCCGAAGCTGGCTTGTATATTGGGTGCAATATTCAGAGGCAGTAGCATCTCTGTAAGTGAGAAACTATCAGGTAATTCCCCCAAACCCGATCGGCGTATTTGCAGGCAAAGCAAGTCATATCAAGTCCGGTAGCTCGATCGCTCATAGTTCGCTGTGAAGAGGCAATCGCTGAGGCTGCGATCGCCATCCACAGCGAACCATGACAAACAAGAACGATGCAGCCGGACTAGATATCAGGGGGGAGCACTCAGTCTTAGGCTTTTTAAAGCTCGAAACAGCAAGTATGTACGGACACAGAAGGCGTGCAAATCATGAAGATGTTGCCCTCAAATTGCCAGGGCTCTTCAAAACCTGATATACTTGCCAGCGACAAAGCTTGAGGCATTGTTGTGTGAGATGGGAACATTACCTCAAGTGCAGACGTATGTAAAATCGAGTAGCGGTTGTCAGCTATTAGTAAAAACTACTCAGCAAGTTACAACCCATACAGTAGTCTGTAATTTACGTGGATTTAGGTGTGAAGGAGAGAAATCATGGCTTCAATTAACGAAGAGCAAGAGCGCATTGCCCAGCAACTACAGCCAGTTGTGGTTGGAAATGCTGGCCCGGCAATTTTAGGCATCAAGTTCAATGACCTGAACCGAGATGGGGTCAGACAGCCCAATGAACCAGGTCTGGGAAATATCCCCATCCTCCTCGAACCAGCAACAAGCAGCAACGGTGTATTTAATGCTGGTACTGGCGAAGTCTCAACCACGACGGACGCTAACGGCGCGTTCTCATTCATAAATCTTGCCCCTGGCAATTACGTACTCACCGAAACGGTACTACCTGCTGGTTTCACCGCTACTACTCCCAACCCCCTGGCTGTCACTCTCGGCAACCGAAATGTCAACGTTTTCTTTGGCAACGCGGGAGTTCCACCAGTTACAGGCAGTCGTATCGTAGGATGCAAATACTTAGACATAGATGCCGACGGCTTCCGAGATGGGAATGAACCGGGGATTAAAAATGTCAGGATATATATTGATTCAAATGGCAACGGTCAACGCGATGCAGGGGAACAGAACACTTTAACAGACAAAAATGGTGGATGGTCGTTCAACGTATTACCCGGAAGCTACAAAATTCGGGAAGAACGGATCAGACGACAGATTAGTTCTGTTACCGGACTAGAAGTTAATGCTACGGACGCAGAACCCTTAGAAACACAAGATTTTCCCCAAAGCACTCCCCCCGGCAACGTTCCGGTACTGGACGTGACGGTAGCAGCAGGTCAAACCTTTGCCTGCGCTCAAGTTGGCGATACTCCGCTCTATCAAATTGAAGTTAACAAATTTCGAGACATAGACCGCAGCGGCACGCGAAATGTGGTTAGTGGAGAATTGGAACCCGCCATTGCCCGAGTACCGTTTATTTTAGATGTGAACGGGAACGGTCGCTGGGATGGAGCAGGCTCCGAACCGATAGCCATCACAGATGCGAACGGAGTAGTTACCTTCAAGGATTTGCGAGCTGGCGATTACAGAGTGTTGGAAATTTTTCCAGGTGTACTGCCTGCAGAAGTAGGTGGCGGTGCCCCAGGAAACCTGAATGCTCCAGTAGCAACCACTCCCAACCCCGCTCTGGTTTCGGCACCAGGGCCACAGGCGCGATTCCAGGGTACTATCAGCAGAGAGCAACCGCTGCTAGTAGCAGACTCAACCTACACGCTGAAACCAAACGACCCTAAATTCGTAGACACCAACCGCGACGGCGTTCAACAACCAGGTGAAAGATCGATCGCCACCACTGGTGAGCGGCCGATTTTTGCAGCGCCAGTTACAACTTTACCAGCGCCCAACCCATCGCCATCACTTACCTTTACTCCTGTGGGAGCAACTCAGGGTATTGGCAACAATGCCGGTGTGGGCAACACTCGACCGAACATCACTGTCTTCAAATACAATGACCTGAATGCCAATGGTCGCTTTGAACCAACTCAAGGTGAAGCGCCAATTAGCGGTGTCACTGTCTTCCTCGACACCAATAACAATGGCACTGCCGACGCTGGAGAACAGCAAATCACGACAAATGCCCAGGGGAGAGGTGCCTTTACCAACTTGGCAACAGGCAACTATGTCGTCAGGGAAGTTGCACAGCCCAATTTCTCCCCTTCTACGGCAGATCGCGTCGATGTGACCCTCAGCACTCAGGATGCCAACGTTACCTTTGCCAACACACCTAACAGCAACATCACCGGGTGTAAGTTTGAGGACTTCAACCTGAACGGTTATCGAGATGGGAATGAACCAGCTATTCCTGGTGTCACCATTTTTATCGATAGCAATGGTGACGGTCAGTTGCAAGCAAATGAACCCACTACTACTACCGATCAGTTTGGTACCTTTGCATTCAACAATTTGCGCCCCGGCAATTACAGCATTCGAGAAGTAACGCCTCCTGGTTACTTCCAAACGACTCAACCGGTGGATGTTGTTCTCGGTGCGAATCAAACCTTTACTTGTGCTTTGGTCGGTAACTCTCGCCGCTATGACCTCTTGGTTCCTAAATTCCGAGATGACAACCGCAACGGTGTACGGGACCCCAATGAAGAGCCCCTTTCCAATATACCATTCACCTTGGATTTGAACGACAACGGCCGCTATGATGCTGCAACAGAACCGCTGGTGAGAACTGATGCTGCTGGTATTGCTCGGTTTAATAATTTGTCTCCAGCCACTTACTCGGTTTTGGAAGTCTTCGATGCGAGCGTTAATAACCCGTTCCCTATCCCAACTGGGCCCAACCCGGTTAGCTTTGACGTGCCTGGCCCTAACACAGTGCCTACGGTGGAGGTAGCGAGGCCAGTCGATCTGGTGACAGGTGGCCCGGGTGTGGTAACTGCTTCTAGCTTCGCTGATGATGAGCTGCTTGATGGTGGTGGCTCAGTCACTTCCGACAGCAGCATAGTTACCCGCTTTTTATCGGGGAATAATGTTGTTAGCAATTTTTACGCTCCTGAGCCGGAGAGAATGGTGAGTTCCCTGACTGAAACGACAGATACTTCTTTCGTCGATCCCTTACTGTATGCTGCAGTTCCTACAAACAAACTGTTCTAATGTTAAGTGGAGTCTCTAGTTTGAGACTTAGCAATTAGCAGTTAGGTTGTTTTTAAATAAACCCGCCCTCCACAACCATAGGTTAGGAGGGCGGGTTTATTTATGCGATCGCCCAAACTGTCTTTAGTAGTAGAGCGCGATCGGCAAAAAGAGCGATTCCCTAGTTCCAGAAAACCTTTATTTATAGAAGTAGAACTTACAGGAATTTTTTATGCCAACCGAACAGAAGATTAATCCGCCTCAACATCAAGAACAGCAACCCGGTATTGAATCCGAAATGACCCCGCAACCTCAATCCTTCGCGGAGGGATATCGCGGTAGCGACAAATTGCGGGATAAAGTAGCCTTAATTACCGGCGGAGACAGTGGGATCGGGCGTGCAGTGGCTGTTGCATTTGCCAAAGAAGGCGCTAACGTGGTCATCAGCTATCTTAACGAAGATGATGATGCCAAAAAAACCAAAGAGGCGATCGAACAACAAGGCCGGCGCTGTATGGCGATCGCCGGCGACATCGGCGAGGAAAGCGTCTGTCAAAACCTTGTAGAACAAACAGTTAAAGAATTCGGCAGCCTCGACATCCTCGTCAACAACGCCGCCGAACAGCATCCCCAAGAAAGCATCGAAAACATCACCGCCGAACAATTAGAGCGCACCTTCCGCACGAACATTTTCTCAATGTTTTACCTCACAAAAGCCGCTCTCAAACACCTCAAAGAAGGAAGTGCAATTATCAACACTACCTCTGTCACCGCCTACAAAGGCAATCAACAATTGCTAGATTACTCATCCACAAAAGGAGCAATTGTTGCCTTTACTCGTTCTTTGTCTCAAAGTTTAGCTGAGAAAGGAATTCGCGTCAACGGAGTCGCCCCCGGCCCGATTTGGACGCCTCTAATTCCTGCAACTTTCCCTGAAGAAAAAGTGGAGAAATTTGGTGCAGACACGGCATTGGGACGCGCCGGTCAACCCGATGAAGTTGCCCCCAGTTACGTGTTTTTAGCTTCAAAAGATTCGTCTTACATGACTGGTCAAATTTTGCATCCCAACGGCGGATCTGTAATTAACGGCTAAAATCTTCTTGCTCCCAAGGCTCCTAGGGGCGGGTTTTACCGAAAATCTTTGAATGAAATTCATAATATAAATAAACCCGCCCCCGAGTTGTGGATGGCGGGTTTATTTATATTATGAATTACCCGAAATATCTTTCGTGAAACCCGCCTTTACAAATAATTTATTTATTTAAAGTGTCTTTCAAAAATACAGTAATCCCGCCACCTTGGTAGCGGGATTGATAGGTTGCAGTTTAGCTAGTTTTTAGCTCAGCTAGAGCTACAATTAGCTCGCTGCTGAATTAGCTCAGGTTAGCCATTTCTTGCTGGATGGTGCTTTTGGCTGCTTTGAATTGAGTAGCCATTTGTTCCATTTGTGCTTCGCTCAAGTTGCGGCGAATTTGAGGAAACATATCGTTTTCTTCTTCTTTTACGTGATCTTTAACCGCTGTTTGGAGCAGTTTGATTTGGGCTTTGAAATCAGAAGAACTGGGGCTCATTGACTTAATCTTGGCGAGCATTTGCTTCATTTCGGCTTGCTCGTTGTACAGTTCTTGAGTGTTGCTGTAGTAGCTGCGAATTGCTGGGTAAACAATTTGTTCTTCGGCTTCGGCGTGAACGCTGAGGTCTTTGTAAAGTTGACCGAAGAATTCTTGCAGTTTTTGAGGATCGTCGGTGCTGGCGATTTCCATAAAGAGGGTATCGGCTTTGCGGTGATCCATTGAGATGATTTCGGTGATGTTCATCTCATCTTTGCTGCGGGTAACTGCACCGCCGATGATGCCGGTCATGGCTGCCATTGCATCTTGTACGCGGGCCCAAACGCCTTGGTCGGGGTCTTTGCCGGTCAGTTCGCGCACTCCTAAAATTTCGAGAACTCCTTTGAGTTGTTCTTGGTGAGCGCGGTTCTCAAAGTTAACTGTGTTGAGGGGAGTAATGGCAGCTTCGATGTCGGCGCCGACTACTTGAGCAGCTTTGTGAATTAACAAACCGGCCATTGTTTGTTTGTGTTTGAGCAGTTCGTGCTGGGCGACTTTTTCAAACAATGTGAGTTCAGAACCTTGCATGAGTTTCTGAACTTCTTCAATCATTTTGGCGCTGGTTTCTTTGGGCTCGGCTTGAATGCCGTATTGCACGATCGTGGTTTCTAATACGCCCATGTTTTTGCGATCGTCTTCGAGCATATCCCGGAAGCGCTGGGCTAGTTCGGAGTCGTTGCAGGAATTGATGAACAATTGCTCGTTGGCGATCAACAGGTTTTGCAGCGCTTTCATGTCTGCTAATTTAGTTGCGATCGCTTGGCGCTTGGTATCTTCTAAGGTAGCTACCATCTGTCGTTTCTCCTCTTAAGGTCTTTAGTGTTCTTACATCTCTTAATTTATTGATATATTCTGATAACATCCTCTTTCTCCCGACTGATTCATTAATATCCCGCACAACCTATTGACTTTTGAGCGAAAAAAAGGTAAGTATTTGAGACTGCTTGAAAAAAAGCAAAAAGCAAAAAATAACTGATGAGTAAGGATTAATGGCAGAAGACTCCGCCCAAAAACGGATACCGTGCCACGTACTCCTGTCGCGATCGGCTCAAAATTTTAGACTCTTGTTCAAGCCCCCAGATTCATCTGTGCAGTAAATCTAAAATCTAAAATCTAAAATCTAAAATCGACTGAGTGATAATTTCTGTATCAATTAATCCCGATCGCAGAGCTGGAAAGCGCTACCATAGTTGCAGCCGAAGTTAACTAAAGTTTAAGAATAACTAGCTTGTCTCAACTGCTCACTGCTTTAGAGTTCCCAGCCAATGTCTGGAAGATGAATAATGGGTTAACGGTCATTCACCAGCGGATTTCGGCCACACCGGTGGTCGCGCTAGACGTATGGGTGAGGGCTGGCGCTACGCTGGAGCCGGATTCTTGGTCGGGAATGGCTCATTTTCTAGAACACATGATATTTAAAGGGACGGATTCGATCGCCCCTGGAGAATTTGACCAAGTAATCGAAAATCGCGGCGGTGTCGCCAACGCAGCTACCAGTCACGACTACGCCCATTTTTTCGTCAACGCTGCGGCCGATTATTTAGCAGAAACAGCGCAGCCGCTGGCAGAATTGCTGCTGCGCGCTTCGATCCCCGATCGGGAATTTGATCGCGAGCGAGATGTGGTGCTAGAAGAAATCCGTCAAGCTCAAGACAATCCCGATTGGCTGGGTTTCCAAGCCATGATGGAAACAGTTTATCAGCGACATCCCTACAGGCGATCGGTATTGGGCACGGAAGAACTGCTGATGTCGCGAACTCCCCACGAAATGCGCTGTTTCCACCGATCGCACTATCAGCCGGAAAATATGACTGTGGTGGTAGTGGGGGGAATTGATGAACAACAGGCTAGAGATATTACGGGGAAAGCTTTCGAGCAGTTTTCCGATCGGTGGGATTGTCCCAAATTAACCGCAGAGGCGGAACCGCCACTGATAGAAATTCGCCGTCAGGAACTCTGTCTCCCGCGATTGGAACAAGCGCGGCTGATGATGGCCTGGACGGGCCCGGGAGTTGAACACTTGCAAAGTGCTTGCGGCTTGGATTTGCTGTCGGTGTTGCTCGCAGACGGGCGGACTTCGCGTTTAGTCAGGGAACTGCGGGAAGAATTACAATTGGTAGAGGCGATCGACAGCACTTTCTCGTTGCAACGGGAATCGAGCTTATTTACTATCAGTGCAGTCTTGGACGCGAAGGATATCGAACAGGTGGAATCTCGGATTTGTGATCGACTTTGGCAATTGCAGTCTGAGCCAGTTTCCGAGGTAGAATTGCTCCGCTGTAAGCGTTTGCTGTGCAACGATTTTGCTTTCTCGCTCGAAACGCCAGGACAGCTAGCGGGTCTTTATGGATATTACAATACGATCGCCACTGCGGAATTAGCGCTTAGCTATCCCACCAGGATTAAAGCATTTGGGCCATTAGACCTTCAGCGCCTAGCTCAACAATATCTTTCTCCTCGCCGCTACACGGCTGTGGTGCTAAAACCAATCTAATTGGTAAACGGGTAAAAATATATATATTTTTGGTACCGGAGAGATGTTCGGCATTTGTCCGGGGTTCTTTGTGCTTGTGGCGCACCCTAGGGATAGAGGTTCGGCGTTTGTCCAGGGTTCTTTGTCCTTGTGGCACACCTTACAGGATAGATGTTGTTACATTTAGATGTTGTGCGTCAGGCCCTGCCCGGTATGACATCATACAAGATGCAAATGGAAAATAGAAAAATGGCAATCAAGTAATTACCAATTACCCATTACCAATTACCCATTACCCATTTTCAATTACCAATACTTCAGCTACTCTCAGTACAAGTTCCCAACTAAATTAACCATGAAAAATGAAATCCAGCGCACGGTTTTAGACAACGGTATTGTTGTCTTAGCAGCAGAAAATCCAGCAGCAGATATTATTGCAGCTAGGATATTCCTGCGGGCCGGCAGTCGCTACGTGCAGCCGGAACAAGCAGGATTGTGTCACTTGCTGTCGGCGGTAATGACTAAGGGAACCGATCGACTGTCTTCGCTGGAAATTGCCGAGTGTGTAGAATCGGTGGGAGCGAGGTTGAGTGCCGACTCTACTACAGACTATTTTTTAGTGAGTTTGAAGACGGTTTCTGCGGATTTTGAGGAGATTTTGGAGTTGGCGGCGCAATTGACGCGATCGCCCACTTTCCCGGAAGCTGAAGTCGAACTCGAACGCCGCATTGCCATATCGGCAATTCGATCGCAACAAGAACAGCCATTTGCGATCGCCTTCGAGCAATTGCGGCACTCGATGTACCAGGAACATCCCTATGCTTTCTCTCCATTGGGCACGGAAGCTACTATGTCAAAGCTCACCAGAAACGAGCTCGAACAGTTCCACAAAACCTATTTCCGCCCCGATAATGTAGTTATTTCTGTAGCCGGCAGAATCTCGACCGAAGATGCGATCGCCCTGATCGATCGAACTTTTGGGGACTGGAAAGCGCCTTTAACACCCCTACCAACTTTAACCGTCCCCCCTCTCTCACCTTCCCCTGAATCGGTCGTTACAGCGCAAGATACGCAGCAATCAGTGATTATGCTGGGCTACCTCGCACCCTCGGTCAAAAATCCCGATTATGCAGCGATTAAGTTGCTGAATACTTATTTGGGTAACGGTTTGTCAAGCCGATTGTTTGTGGAATTGCGGGAAAAGCGGGGCTTGGCTTACGACGTTTCCGCGGTCTACGCGACGCGCTTGGACACGGCTCAGTTTGTCGCGTACATGGGTACGGCGCCGGAAAATACGGCGACTGCTTTTGAAGGATTGCGCGCCGAAGTCGATCGACTCGCCAACACCGAGCTAAGCGAGGAAGAATTGCAAGCTTGCAAGAATAAAATGCTGGGTCAATATGCTTTAGGAAAACAAACTAATTCGCAAATTGCCCAAGTTTTAGGCTGGTATGAAATTTTGGGATTGGGAATTAAATTTGACCAGCAATTTCAAGAAGAAATTGCACAGGTGACAGCTTCACAAGCGCGGGATGCTGCTAAGAAATACTTCATCGAACCGTATATTTCTTTGGTGGGTCCGGAGGCGGCGATTACAGAGTTGGGTGTAGCGGCTGTTTGTTGAGTAGGAAATTGGCGATCGAACTTTTCAAAAGTTCGATCGATGCGATCGCAGATAAAAAGACTTTTCGCTTAACAATTATTTGTGCTTTGCGAGCGCCAATAACTTCTCTGGACTCAACAACGAAGCCGATCATTTTTGCTTGCCTAATCTCGGCTAAAAATAGACAATCTCAACGGATAGATCGGGTTTAGGTATAACGTTGCTGTTAGGCGGCGGCAAATAGCGTTGAGCTCAGCACCAACGACTTAATTCAGTCTGCTGCAACAGCGTTGTTGTACTGCGACGAGACGTTAGAAAACTTTTCCAGGAGCTGTGAGAACTCATTGGGATTCGGCTGTCCTTCGTAATTCAGCATCTCCTCACTGCACTTTATCCAGGGTTGAGCATTGTGAGTCCACAAATTGCCGACAGGTCGTAACCAACTCGTATCATCCAGGGTTCCAGGCTTAATGTTAGTGATATCGGGATTACGAGTGGGATTATGAAACAGCCGCGTACCGCACTCACCACAAAAAAAACAGATAACTTCACGCCTACTATCAGACACCCGACTCCATTGCCTTGGCTCTCCTTGCAGAATGGTCACGGCATCACGAGGAACTGGCATTGACATTCCAAAGGCACTAGCCGATTGTCGTTGACATTCTGTGCAATGACAAACATAAAGAGTTAGTGGTTCAGCCTGAATCTCGTATCTAATCCGCCCACATTGACACCCCCCAACGTATGGAACCACCATAGCTATCTACCTTTGAAAAATCTCTGTGTACGCCTTCGGCAATTGAAAGTATAGAACATTATATCACAGACTCAACCTGCCCTATCCTTGCCAGAGCTAGACATCGAAATGGATTACCGTTCGTAGAGAGTAAGGCGGAAAACAAAATATTGGTGTCAAAAATTGAAGTGCTTTACAAACTTGGTGCATATTCTGAGAGTCTTGGATTAGCTCCATGACAACAAAGCCGGGAACACTAAATACCTCTGAAAGACTAGAAAACCCAGAAATTGCAGGTGCGTGACCCCGTTGAATAGCAATTAAAACATCAGTGTCTAAAAGGTACATAGCGTTTCTTATGTCCGTGTCCGTGTTTGTGCCTGATGCCGCAGGTTTCGAGCATATACTTGACTATCGGTGATATCAGGTCGTGAGTTGATGACTCCTTCACTTTGCCAATAAGCAACCAGCTCGGCTCCAGTTTTAGGTGGGTTGCTCAGAAGTTATCCGATCGATAAAACACGTAGGATGTACTCAAATAAAGGCAGGTTTAGCCCCAAAGCTTCACTAGACAGTTGACTTTCTAACTCCGGCGGCAAGTCTAAGTGAATGCTCATTTCTGCGTTCCTCATCGATCGAGATTCTAAATTAATCGTAGCTGATGTCCTGATTATCCAAAATTATCCGAAGATACCTGCGCTACAACCGAAAAAACTTAGTGCGACTTCAATTGAACCTTTTCTGTTCCCCATCGGTCTAAATTCAAGACAGACCCATCAGGTCTAATTTATATGTACTTAGTAAAGCACTTTCAGATTAAAAAAGAGCTGACTCCCTGGCTTAGCGGACTCCTGGCCGCTTCCCTGCTTGCAGGAGTGGGCTACACAGCTTACAGCCAACTCACAGTCAAATCCAGCCGCGAAACCAGAGGCAGGGAAAAAACCGTTGCTGTCGAAAGGGTGAACCTGCCGATTACAATTTCGGCAAATGGCACAATAGTGCCCGAACGTTCCGTTAACGTCAGCCCCAAAACTTCAGGAGTGCTCAAAAGTTTGCTTGTCAAGGAAGGAGATAGGGTTGAAAAAGGGCAGATTCTCGCCTACATGGACGACTCCAACCTCCAAGGGCAACTTACCCAAACTCGCGGACAACTCGCAGCCGCCGAAGCAAACCTGGAAAAATTGGTCAACGGCACTCGAACCCAGGACATTGCTGTGGCTAAGGCAGTGTTAGCAGAACAACAAGCAAGTCTGGAAAAATTGCTCAACGGCAATCGAACCCAAGACATTGCGGTAGCTGAGGCACAAGTAGCTGAACAACAGGCTAATTTACAAAAATTGCTCAACGGCAATCGAAGCCAGGATATTGCCGTAGCCGAGGCACAACTAGCTGAACAACAGGCTAATTTACAAAAATTGCTTAAGGGCAATCGGCCTGAAGACATCGCCCAAGCGATCGCCAAACTCAGAGATGCCGAATACGCCAAAAACCAAGCAGAGGAAGACTTTCAGAGAAATCAGGAACTCTATAATGCCGGAGCCATTGCTTTGCAAGTTGTCAACAACTCCCGCACCGCGCGCGATCGAGCTCAAACGCAAGTCAGGCAAGCTGAACAAGCTGTAGCTTTGCTGCAAGCGGGTACTCGTCCCGAAGAAATCGCTTCTGCGCGGGCTGCTGTGGAGCAAAAACGGCAAGCTTTGACCCTGGCGCGATCGGGCGCACGCCCCGAAGACATCGCTGCGGGGCGGGCTGCTGTGGAGCAAAAACGGCAAGCTTTGGCCCTGGCGCGATCGGGCGCACGCCCGGAAGACATCGCAGCAGGGCAAGCCGCAGTGGAGCAAAAACAGCAAGCTTTGGCGCTGCTAGAAGCCGGTTCCCGCCCGGAAGACATCGCCCAAGCCCGGGCCCAAGTTCTCGCCGCTAGAGGCAGCCTGCAAAGCGTTCAAGCGCTGATCGACGACAGTGTGCTGCGGGCTCCTTTCACCGGCACTGTCACCCGCAAGTACGCAGATCCGGGCGCTTTTGTGACTCCCACTACGGCAGGTAGTGCGGTTTCTTCGGCGACTTCTTCTTCGATTTTGTCCTTAGCTTCCAAAAATCAATTAGTAGCAAACGTAGCAGAAACTAATATTTCTCAGATTAAGATCGGCCAGGCTGCGTCTATTCAAGCCGATGCTTTTGCGGGAAAGACTTTTGCAGGTAAAATCACTCAAATTTCGCCTCAGTCGATCGTCCTGCAAAATGTGACAAGTTTTGAGGTAAAAGCGGCAATTATTAATGATGATAAAGAAATGCTGCGATCGGGCATGAATGTGAATGTTGAGTTTAAGGCTGGTGAACTCAAAAATGTTTTGGTAGTTCCGACTGCGGCAATTGTCCGCCAACAAAGGGAAACGGGGGTTTATGTTCCCGGTGGAGAAGATGGCAAACCTGCTTTTATGCCGGTTAAGACTGGTATGACGGTGGATGACAAGACGGAAGTGCGATCGGGTTTGAAAGGAAATGAACAAGTGCTGCTTAGTTTACCCCCCGGATTGCGGCCTCGATCTCAAAATCCATCGTCGGGGGGGATTCCGGGTTTGCAACCGGGTGGCGGAACGCGCTTGCGTTAGTAGTCAGTAGTCATTAGTTAGTCCGCGAGTGAGTCCGACAGTCCGACAGGGATTGAAATCCCTGTCTCATAGCGAAAGTCCTCTGAAAGAGGACTGAAGAGTTAGTTGATCTACATCAGTTTCAGACGAATTTTCAGTCGGTTTCAAGTGAGATGTTGCACCATTGTCAATAAGCTTTTTAGGAACAGGCTTTTCGGCCTGTTCCACAAGAAAATTCACTCTTTGTGGAACAGGCCGAAAAGCCTGTTCTTGAGAATAGTGCAACATCTCAGTTTCAACCGACTTTAGCTATGAGACGGGGGTTTCAACCCCCGGCGGGTCGTGCCACAAATCCTATCGTTTCCGGTTGCATCGTCAGGTGATAAATTAGAGACCAATTTAGGCATAATTCTTAGAAGTTGCCACCAAATAACAAATCACAAATAACATGAAATTACAGACTCGCCCAGTTATTAAGAAAATCTCTAACGTTCAAATCGCTTTCATGGCGACAGAGGCGCTGTGGAATAACAAATTGCGTACCAGTTTAACTATGCTGGGCGTAATTATTGGGATATCTTCGGTAATTGCTATTACTTCGGTGGGACAGGGAGTACAAAAATCAACTGAAGAACAGTTAAAGGCTTTGGGTACAAATGTGCTGTTGGTTTTATCGGGCGCTTCGCGATCGGGCGGTGTCAGTCAGGGAAGCGGTTCTGCTACTACCCTGACTTGGGATGACGCTAAGGCGATCGGCAAACAAGCTCCCGCAGTTAAGGCAATTTCGGCTTATTTGCAGCGCCAAGTGCAAGTTGTTTATGGCGGACAAAATTCATTTACTTCGATTTTGGGAACGGATTTAAACTATCCCGATGTGAAGAACATTCAACCCCAAGAAGGACGGTTTTTTAACGAGGATGAATTGAATGCTGCTGAGCCTGTAGTTGTCCTCGGTTCTAAGGTGCGGGACGAACTTTTTGGAGCCGGAGTTAATGCGCTATCTTCCGATATTCGCATTCAGGGAAACCGCTACAAGGTCATTGGAGTTATGGAAACCAAGGGGTCTGTAGGGGGAACAGATCAGGACGATCGAGTGTATATTCCTCTCAAAAATATGTCTTCGCGGATTGTGGGGAGAAATTCTTTAGCGGGTATTGCAATATCGGGTTTTTGGTTGGAAACTGCGGGCGAAGCGGATTTAGCGGATGCTCAATTTCAAGTGGAAAATATCATGCGCTTGCGCCACAATATTTATCCGCCCCAACCGGATGATTTTCGAGTTGTAAATCAAGCTGAAATCGTTAATACTTTCAGCAATGTGATAGGTTTATTTACGGTTATGGTGGGTGCGATAGCCGGAATTTCTTTGGTGGTTGGCGGTATCGGTATTGCTAATATTATGTTGGTGTCTGTTGTGGAACGGACTAAGGAAATCGGGATTCGCAAAGCGGTAGGCGCTACTAATGCAGCAATTCTCATTCAATTTATGGCGGAATCTATTTTAGTTTCCACGGTGGGGGGAACTGCGGGTATTGGGTTGGGAGTTGCGATCGCCTTTGGGGCCTCGACAGCCTTCAAATTTCCGTTTGTGGTTTCTGTATGGTCGATCGCGGCAGGTTTTGGGCTGTCTTTTACTGTAGGCTTATTAGCTGGAGTGCTACCGGCTCGGAATGCGGCTCGCTTAGATCCGATCGCAGCTTTGCGGAATGATTGAACTTAGTGACGTTTGCCCCAGTTAAATTGAACACTCCTGGACGAACGAGTGGTCAGAAACCGGGGAAAGATGGACGATCGGACTTCGTTGTCGGCCACAGATTCGCTAACGGGACTTAGAAAAAATCACGTCAAAAATGGCTGCAAACGGCGACAGGTAAACGGTTTGAGCTTGAATTGGCTTGGGTCCTGAATTGATAAGGGTTTTACCTCTGATATCAAATCCGCGCTCGATCGCCGGGCGTAAAATCGAGTCAACAGTTAACACTCAACCATCATTCAGTTTTTCGACTGACAGTTAACCGCCAACAGTCAACAGCCAACAGTCAACAGTCAACAAACTCTTTTCCTTACCTAGACAGGTTTTCAGGTATTTGAGGGGCTAGAAAATGTTTAAGTCTCATTATAACTAATATACGTTAATTCAAATATAATAACCAAAACCCCTTATCCAACACGCAATTTCCATGTTAGAAGCATTGGTATTGGCAACAGTATTTTGCGGATTTTTTGGTATCATCTTTAAAAAGAACCTGATCATGAAAATCGTCTGTATGGATGTCATGAGTACAGGGGTTATAGCCTATTACGTGGTGGTGGCATCGCGAGAAGGCTTGCTGACACCAATTATTTCAAAGGGGAAAAATGTCGCTTACGCCGATCCGGTGCCCCAGGCGGTGATATTAACGGCGATCGTGATCGGCTTTTCGATTCAGGCTTTAATGCTGGTCAGTGTGATGAAGCTGGCACGAGATAATCCGACATTAGAAAGTAACGAAATCGAGATGAATAATACCCCATGAATACCCTGACGCTAGCCTGGATTGGACTCCCGTTTTTTGTCGGGTTTAGTATTTATTTGATTCCGAAGTTTGACAAGTATCTGGCAATATTCGGAGCGATCGCGTCCGCTGCCTATGCGTTCCAGCTTTTTGCCATGCCGTCAGCGGTGACGCTGGAGTTACTGGATAATTTCAGTGTCACGTTGTTAGTCGATCGCTTGAGCGGGTATTTCATCTTAACCAATGCCTTAGTCACAGCAGCGGTGATTATCTACTGTTGGCCCACAGAGAAGACGGCATTTTTTTATGCACAGATTCTGATGGTACACGGCAGCCTGAATGCGGCCTTTGCCTCTACGGACTTTATCAGTTTATATGTAGGGTTAGAGGTCAGCGGCATTGCGGCGTTTCTCTTGATTGCCTATCCTCGCACCGATCGATCGATTTGGGTGGCTTTGCGCTATCTATTTATTAGCAACACGGCAATGCTGTTTTATCTAGTCGGTGCCGTGCTGGTTTATAAGGCAAGTAATTCGTTTAGTTTTGCAGGCTTGGGTGCAGCGCCCCCAGAGGCGATCGCTCTGATCTTTATGGGACTCTTGGTTAAGGGAGGTGTGTTTGTATCGGGGTTATGGCTACCGTTAACTCACTCGGAAGCCGAAACGCCTGTGTCGGCTTTGCTGTCAGGGATTGTGGTCAAAGCGGGGGTATATCCCCTCGTGCGCTGTGCGCTGATGGTGGAGGAGGTGGCACCCATCGTCCAAATCTTTGGCGTCGGGACGGCGCTGCTGGGCGTGTTCTATGCCGTTTTAGAAAAAGATAGCAAACGGATGTTGGCTTTTCACACGGTTTCGCAGTTGGGCTTTATCCTCGCTGCACCTTCCGTGGGTGGGTTTTATGCGCTGGCACACGGTTTGGTCAAATCGTCGCTGTTTCTGATTGCAGGATCGTTACCGAGTCGTAATCTGAAAGAATTGAAACAGAAGCCGATCGATACCAACATCTGGATTGTCTTAGTCATAGCTAGCTTATCAATCTCTGGTTTTCCCTTGTTGGTTGGCTTTGGGGCAAAGGTGTTGACGCTGAAGAATTTGGAACCCTGGCAAGCGATCGCAATGAATGTCGCAGCAGTCGGAACAGCAATCTCTTTTGCTAAATTCATCTTTCTACCCCGTGGCGGACAAACAGCAGCCAAACCCGGTTTTTGGCCTGCGGTGTTGCTGTTACTAGGTGGCCTGATTGCAGCCAATGCCTTTTATGTTGAGGCCTATACGCTGGAAAATATGCTTAAGGCGATCGCCACCATCGGTGTTGGTTGGTTAGCCTATTTTCTGATTTTTCAACGCACGGCAATCAAACTGCCACGTATGCTTGAAGAATTCGATCATTTGGTCGGTTTTATGAGCTTGATTTCGCTCCTACTATTCTGGATGGCATTACCCACATGATTGGACAGCTAATATTAAGACTGACCATCTGGTTTCTACTCACTGCCGATTTTAGTTTGGCAAATATTGCGATCGGCATCATCATTGCTTTCCTGTTGCCGCGCAGCTACGCACCCCCGGAACCTTTGAGGGAATGGTTGGGGGTGTTGGGTAAAATCTTCATGGCGATTCCGATAGCTTATCTGGAAGCTTTTGAACTCATCTTCCGTCCCCACAGACACGAAGATGTGATCATGGAAAAAGTGCCAAACCATCGATCGCCCTTGCTGATATTCCTAGATGTCTTCCTGATAACTTTTACTCCTAAGACGATTGTTGTGAAATATCACGAAGAGGGTTTTTACGAAGTACACAGGGTGCGGCGGACTTCGAGTAATTAGCTGAAGTTTTTTCGGAATTATTTAACCGCAGAGAACGCAGAGAACGCAGAGAGAGGAGAAATAAATAAGTAGATCGGCGATAAAATACGTAAGTATGTCCGCAGTTAGTAAAAGTGCTCTATCGCAGGGGTTACGATACTTTACATTTTGTGACATACCCGAGTTTATTTACACGCTCGATATTGGATCATTCTCAAGAATCTGTAGGGGCGGGTTCACCAATAGCTTTAAAGATTGCAGACAGGTTAAATAAACCCGCCCCCACCCGCGAAACAGCCCGTCAAGAACAGGCAGGATGCCTGTTCCACAACAATTATGGCAGAGGTCTATTAAGTTGCACTATTCTCAAGAGTTTCTTGTGGGGTGTAGGGGGTTGGGCACGCGAGCCCGCCCCGATATTAAGTAAGAAAAATCAGGAGTACACACAATTGAACAACTTGAACAACTTGATTCTAATTGCGATGATTTTGGCTCTGCTCATACCCATGTATGAGGTATGGAAAGATCATGATATCTGGCAGACAATGTTGGCGTTTGCCAGTATTTCGACCAAGGCGGCAATCATCGCTCTCGTCATATCCGTCTGGCGCGATGATTGGATGATCGGTGTGGTGGCGGCGATTATCCTCAGTGTGGGTAATGCTGGATTGATGTTGTTGGCACATATAATCAAACGTATCAGTGAAGCATGATCGTAATAGATGTATTGAGCTATACCTGCATCGGTATAGGGATTTTTTTCTGGTTTTGGGGTACTTCTTACCTACTTGGGAAGCGATCGGTTTTATATAAACTGCACAGTCTTTCGGTAGCAGATACGCTGGGTTCGATCGCGATCGTCGTCGGATTGCTGCTGAAAATACCCAGTAAATGGCCGCTGCTGATTCTGGCGCTCATTTGCTTAGCAACCTGGAACACAATGCTGGGATATGTGTTGGCTTATTGTTCCAAAACAGGGACTGACTATGAACGATAATAGCTACATTTATGTCCTCGTCGCTCTGCTACCCTTAGCTGCTGGTATGGTGGTATTTCAGGTCAATCCATACCACGCATTGCTACTGCGGGGGGTATTGGGAGCGATCGCCGCCTTGGTGTATACAATTTTAGGCGCGGGGGATGTGGGCTTGACCGAAGCCTTGATGGGTACTCTACTCGCGATTACACTTTATGCAGTGACGGTGCGTTCATCCCTCGTGCTGCGTCTGGGTGTAATCGAAGAGGGGACAGAGGGCGATGCTATACCAAACGACAAAACCGCAGGTCATTTTAAGCAACTGATAGATGACATCCGCACAGTTTTTCAGAAACGCCATATGCGCCTGGAATTGGTTCCCTATGCGAGTGCACAGGCATTGCAGCGGGCGTTGATGGAAAAAGAAGTTCATGCAGCTTGTGCGCCACAAGACCAACTAGAACACAGCGGCGAAGCGCAACTTTATAACACCGCAATCAGAGTTCGGCGTGTCTACGACATCATGCAAACCGAACTTTCATCACCAGGGACAACCCTAACCTATGTAAATACACCAGACGCAGAGGACAAACATTGATGAAGTGGGTTTACTTTTTATCAGGGATAGCGCTGTTTGTCAAAATGCTGCTAATCGCCAATCCAACAATGGAGTTATCGCAGCAAAGTTCGATCGTCGAATTGGTTGTTCAAGATAGTGGAGTAACCAATGCGGTTTCCGGTATCATTTTGCGAAATCGGCTGTACGACACGATCTTTGAAGTTGTGGTATTTACGATCGCCATCTTGGGTGCAAGTTTTATGCTAGCCAATGAACAGCCGTCTTGCGCCATATATCAGTTTACAGATCAACCCTCGATTATTTTGGCGCGATTGGGAGCGACGATTGCCGCCTTGGTGGGTATCGAACTAGCAATTCGCGGGCATTTAAGTCCAGGCGGTGGTTTTGCGGCGGGTGTAGCGGGGGGAACTGCGATCGGCTTGGTGGCGATTACCTCATCACCGCAGTGGATGCAAGAAATCTACCAGCGCTGGCACGCCGCGACTTTGGAGAAGGTTTCGGTACTTGTTTTCATTGTATTGTCCGTTATCACTCTGTCAGGATATGAGTTACCGCACGGAGAGTTAGGCACACTTTTCAGCGGTGGAATTCTCCCCTTGCTCAATATCCTGGTTGCAGTCAAAGTCGCATTAGGATCGTGGGCGGTGATGTTGGTGTTTATTCGCTATCGCGGATTGCTATGACAAATGTTCCGATCTCAAATCCATTGACATAGAAATTATTCATCTCTCTCAATCTCTAACTCTGTGTCCTCTGTGTTCTCTGCGGTTTAATCATTCAGAAACAACCGTAAACGATATGACCCCTGACTCCTGATTCCTGGTATAGAAGCGTCTCGCCTGTCAACTTCAACAGAAAAAACCTGGATGAGCAACCAACCTAAATTAGACAAATACAAGCAAGAAATCGCAGATTTGTACACCCGCCGAAGTCAAAATTATGACAATAGCGATTGGCATTTACAGATTGCTCAGCGTCTCGTTGAATACGGGCGAGTTAGTCGCGGACAGCAGGTTTTAGACATTGCAACGGGAACGGGTCATGTGGCGATCGCAGCCGCTCAAATTGTCGGCGCTGAAGGTCGGGTTATTGGCGTAGATATTTCGGCAGGAATGCTCGATGTAGCCAGAAACAAAGCTCAAGAATTAAATCTCAACAATACAGAATTTTTGCTCGCGGATGCCGAAAATCTCGACTTTCCAGGTAATATTTTCGACCGCATTTTTTGCTCTTCGGCCTTCATTTGGATGTCCGATCTGCACGCAGCACTCACTCACTGGCACACATTTCTCAAACCAGGGGGAATCCTCGGCATTCATGCCTTCGCCGACACCGCTTTTGTGGGCGGAGTTGTCACGCAGAAAGTTGCCAAAAAATACGGCATTTCATTCAATATGAGTAAACCCACAGGCACTGTTAAAAAATGCCACAGACTGCTCGAACAAGCAGGATTTGAGGATGTAGATGTTAAAATTGAGCAAGATGGTAGCTATATCAGTTTAGAAAAAGCCAAAGCCATGTGGGCCGGAAGTTCCCATCCCGCCCCCGGACAATATCCACCCCCATTATCAACACTTTCTACCGAGCAATTAGCACAAGCCAAGGCTGAATTTGAAGCAGAACTACAAGCATTGCAAACCGAACAAGGAATTTGGAACGACATCACCAATTTTTACGTATTCGGTAAAAAATAGCAGCCTACAATCTTCCTGCAAAAATCAACATCTAAATTATCAATCTCTCTCTTATCTGACTCTGCGTTCTCTGCGTCCTCTGCGGTAAAAAAATCCCAATCTCCAAGCTCTCAGCTTACACTAAACCCGCTCCAAAAACCTGATTTGCAGTCAGGTTTAAATCAGGAAAAGTTTGCGACACAATGCGATCGTTCTCTCGAAACTTGAGGACTTGATATTCACCATCAACCAAATTACACACAGAAATTGTCGGTTGTTTAGGATTGCCAATAAAATTGCGTCCACCCAACGCAGCATAATCCACAATCCAATATTCAGGGATACCCATCTCCTCATAATCAGCATATTTCAAATAGTAATCATCGCGCCAATTGGTTGACACAACCTCAATTACCAACGGTATCGATGCACCAAAACTGAGGACAGATTGTTTTTGCCACAAAGTTTCGTTCACCAGATTTGCACGATTCAGCACCAACACATCAGGCAAATAACCAGAATCTTTTTCAGGGGGTCTAACAATCACTTGGTTGGGGATACCGTATGGCAATCCCAGACGTTTAATTTGAACAGCAATTTCGACAGTAAGAAAGCCTGTAACTTCTTGATGTTCGCCTACTGGTTGTATTATTTCAATAATCTTTCGATTGTGCAGTTCGTAGCGTACCGCCGAATTTTCAGGCAGCCACTCCACAAATTCCTCGAAGTTTACGAGTTTTGGTAAAGCTTGAGTCATAGATTTTCAGAAATACCGATAATATCAATTATATCTCTATCTATCTGCGTTTATCTGCGTGCATCTGCGGTTACAAATTCCAAATCTGCCAGCCTTGCTAGATTCAGACAATTTAAAATGCTGGATTTAATCGGACGCTTTTCATCCCAAAATACGATCGATGAATAAAAGTTAATTGCCGCAGATGAATTCAAAAGCTCAAAAGTTTGACGTGCAACTCTCTCGCTGTCAAAGCTGAGAAAGTAAACAGTATCATCGAAGATTGCAGGTTTATTAGCTATTTCACCGATTAACCTAAAATCCAATTTTTTATAAAGCCCGCAAATCGCAATTTTCCAAGGTTGGAAGCTATAATCGCCTACTCCAAAAATCGAAAATCGAGGGTTATTTTGATAAATTTTGCTTTTGCGATTATCTAGATATTGCCCGCACTTCTCTAGATAACGTCCGGTTTTAGGAGCTATAGTTTTGATATTTTCGGTTGATTCACCGATAAATTTTTGAGTAACTAGGATATATCGATCCGTAGCATTAATGCGATTTTGAGCAACATCAGAGCCTTTAAGTAGCGGAAATAGATAAGTTTCCTCAAGATCGACAGCTTCCCCAAATCCATTGACAAACAAATTATCAATTTTCCGAAACTCCATCACGCCAGAACAGTCGTGCTTGACGCCCGATCGCCATTTCGTATCTGACTTTACAGCATATAAATTACTCAATTTATTGAAAGCATCTATATCTTTAACCAGGAGATTGTTGTGATATCCGATTCGATGACCGTCAGAACTTTCTAAACTGCTAAATACATTGCAGAAGTAGTTTTGTGAGCATGAGTCAAACTGGCAGTATAACAAACACGCATCCACATTTGCACCAAAATACTTTTTAGCATCTATTTTGTAAGTTGCACAGCTAGCGAGATGAAGTTTTTTTGAATGAATGTAACTCAATAACTTTCTGGCAACGGAAGTCTTGCAAAGCATTGCCAGAGTGGCGTCACGATTTTGCAACCATTGTATCGCATGGATCAACATCCATTCTGAGATATCGAAGTTACTTTTACCTGTTAGTGCATCTAAGCCTGTGTGGTTTTGAAAATTACTTTTTTTCGGCAAGTTTTGACTGCCAATAGTTCCTTGTTGTGAGTTTGTTACCCAAGGAAAGTTGCCAATTACCAGTACCCTATGATTAAATTGGTTAATTAATGATGTCCAGTCAAACTCAAAAAAATCTCCGTGCTTAACCTCACATCTTTCATCCTGTAACAATTGATGCTTAGCTCTTAATTCTCTTAAATAACTTTGATTTATTTCAACCCCGATAATCTTGCTGGCCGATGGAAACGAATTTGCAGCAGCTTTAATGAAATTACCTATCCCGCAAGTTGGCTCAATGATGACTTTGGGGTTAACATCAAGTTCTATCAATTTCCGACACACCATCTCGGCTAATTCCAGCGGTGTCTGAAAATTCCCATATTCTAGTTTCGTTTTGCGATCGTTGGAACTCATCGGTTAGATTGATAAACTGCGATAACCCCTTCCTGTTGTCCGGCACGCTCAATGACTCTTCCATACTGAAGTCGCCATTGCAACGCATTAGAAATGGTTAAAAAACCTTGCAATGGTGGGTTTCTCAGTATTTCGTCGGCAATGTTACCTGCTTCAATTTCGTCAACAGGTAAATTTTTGTCAAACATGAAAGCAAGCAAATCATCTACAAGGATAATTAGAATGGCTATTTCCGAACAAGTCAAAGCCATAATTCGCGCACGAGATCACAACCGATGCGGTTATTGCCGCAGTCTACAAATGTATGTCCTGGGAATATTGGAAATCGATCGTATTATTCCCAAAGCAGTTGGTGGCACTGACGATGAAGAAAATCTTTGGCTGGCCTGGAGTCTGTGCAATAATTACAATTGAAGGAAGTCAGCGGCAGCAGATACCCTCGAACAAAGTCACCAGAATTTCTCCATCCGCTGCACCGATTTGTTATGTCCCGCCCGCTAGTGAACTTTTATAAGTAGTAGGACACAATTAATTACACAAAACTTTGGGCGACAAGCCTTGTCTAGTAAAGAATCAGCAAAAAATCAGTGTGTAATTAATTTTGTCCAATTACTTAACTTATGGCAGCGGAATTCCTGCTGAACGGATAGCAAACATGACCACACTTTTAACCACATCACTTACCGTTGCATCTGCCAACGATTTACCCCACTTTTCTAATTTCTCTTTCACTGTTTGATTTTCCTTGGCCTGAACAGCGATGGTTTCAGCTACTTGTTTCTCGGCATCCTGAGTCGTTACATTTCGTTTTTGTAACTGCTCTATTAAGTCCTGGATTTGAACCGCTGCTTCAGTTAAGTCCTGACTCATATCAATCTTGATAGAGTTACCTTCAATTTTGATTAAGTCTCCTGCCACAAAAGTTTCGGTAGTGACTGAATCAAATTTTTGGAAATCACCGTGCACGTTAATTGTATCGCCCATGTTCGCTCCAAATGAATTAAGATGTTTTTGAGTTAAAAAGTTTACGAATTGTCATTAGCACTGATGGAATCACCCTGAATAAAGCTGTGAGTAGTTACCTGATTAAACACAGTATAACGATCCACATGTATTGTACCCCCAGCTACACGCTCATTGATTTCCTCAAGAATCAACATAAGCTTCGGGACAAATTCATGCAAGGACTGACTACTATCACCTTGCAACTCAGAAACCTGTTGAGTTTCTTGTGCAGATTGTCTAAGTGTCTGGTAAAATCTATTCCTAATAGTATATTTGTTAGTGCCTTGCGAGACGCGAATCTTAACTAAGACATTGTTGCCTATCACCTCAAAACCTTGAAATGCAAAGGGTGTATTTGTGTCATCTGCCAACTCTTTAAAGGCAGCAGTTAGAGCTAGTCGGCTATCGCTGCCTCGGACAAGTAACTGAATCGTTGCACTATCTTTGCTAAAAAGTGTTTCAAATTCTCCAGGATTAAAGTCACCGTCAGCCTTATCAGGAAGCCGCTCTATGTCATAATCATTCATATGCCCGACTTCATACTTCAAAAAGACGAACTCACAATTTACACCATTCAGAATCGTTTTCTCATCGATACACCATGACCGTATACAAGCTCCTGTTAAATTAGCACATTCCAAATTTGCACCATCTAAACTTGCCTTCTTCAAATTTGAATAAGTCAGGTTTGTACCCCGAAGATCGGCTTCGCTTAAGTTAGCGCCAATAAAGCTAGCTTCTTCGAGGTTTGCCCCTCCTAAATTTATACCCTTAAGGTCTAGTCCATTGAAATTACTTCCTTTTTTCCATTTTCTTAGTACGAGTAAGTAACGGATAAATGGGTATTTTAAATAATTATTCTTACCAGTATTAACACAGTCTAAATATTTAGAATTATGCCAACAAATCTTGTCAATCGTTGCATTCTCAAAGCTTGTTCCTTTGAGGTTTGCTGAAGTAAAGTTAGCACCTGTTAGATGAGCGTCATTGAATTTAGTGCCACCAGTAGACACAAACTTTATATACGATCTCCACAGCCAGTCAAAATTAAACCATTCAGAACGCTGATTATTGCAGATTGCCAATCGAGAAAACCAACACCCAAAATAGGCTCCAATTACTGCTCCAAATATTCCTGAAATTATTCTACCGTTGGTATTAGTGCCTAATCCTTGAATAAAGTTTGCCAAAAATGTATTTTTTAATGATACCTCAAATTTATTTACTTGAGGGAAGAGTTGCAGTAAGAGTGGAGATAAAGCAGCTACAATTATGACCAATAAACTACCAGGATCGGCTTTGGAATCACTCATTTTTCTGCCCAGTAACAATAGGGTTAAAATTAAACCAACACCAAATACTATATGCCAAATAATCCATTCATTTCTCATCACATTGTTAAAGAATATGCGGATAATTACCATCAAAAAAACTGATAAGCAAAAAATAATAAATGAATCTAGGCGAGAAGGCTTTTGACCAGGCCGCGCAGATTTTTCAGGAGAAGTAATGAAGAGATAAAAAAAGAACGTACTAGCAATAGCTGCTGTAAACCCTGATCCGATCAAAGCTACAAGAGTGAGAAGCTTGATATGAAACTTCTGTGTTAGTCCTGCCTTTGCTTGAGTGAAGTTTGCACTATAAAGCCTAGAACTAGAGAAATCTGCTCCTTGAATTTGGGTTTTACTGAAATCTACCCCTTGTCCAACCTCAGTATCAGTTGAGGCTTCGGTAAAGTTAGCTCCGCGAAGGTTAGCTCCACAAAATCTTGCGCCTCCGAGCTTTGCGTGAGAAAAATTTGCTCTGCAAAGTGTTAACCCAGATAAATTTGTCCCTTGTAGATCTGCATAACTAAAGTCTGCTTCTACGAGATCTAGCTTATTCTGAATCGCAATTTGTTGAAAGTCCCTATTGCTTAAATCTGCATTATGATAGTTCAGAGGCATAGTGTATAAGTGGCTTATTCCATATAACATCGAGACTGCTTATATACAGAATTACACCTAGAACTTGTAGAGCTCCGGATGAAAAATAAAAAAATTAAAATCTCTTCTAAGACTTGCTTCACCAATATCTGTAAGGGAAACCGCTTGTTGCTCACCTGCACCTAGTTGGCTGGGAAGAGTAAGCGTGGGTAGGCGATCGCCCCCGCGCCAGACTTCGCTTTAACGACCAAGTTGTTCGGCTTGTGACTGTCCGCTGCATTTGAATTGTTGTGCCGCTTACGCTGTCACCATTTCAGCTTTGGCATTTGGAGATGCTGGCTCAAAACGTAGCACCATTATTTGCTCTTTCCGCAACCCTAAAGATTCGTAGGTGCGTCCGTTGCGATCGCTAAATTCAACCTCCAACGCTGCACTCTCAGCCAACAGTTCAACCACTGTCCCAACTTGTCCGCGCCACAGATTGTATTCAGGAATGTCAACTGTCAAGGCAACGACATCTAGTAATTTAATTGTATTCTTTGTCACTCTTATTACCTCCACACATTACAGAGGATAGCAGGTTGTTAATCTCGGAATCTCCGAATCATTCTCAATGACTTCAAATCTATGCTCAAGCAAACAGCAAGTTTTGTACTAAAGTTTTAGGTGCTGGGAGAGATTTACCATCTGCCTGATATTCTTCAACTAAAAGCTCTAATACCTCCACTGCATTCTGCAAAGCTTCTTCGTAGGTATCTCCGTGAGTGTGGAACTGCTGAGATGGAAAATCAGGTAAGTGAACTAGGTAGCAGTTATCTTCATTTGACCATTGAATAACAATTATATAAGGTAATTTCATGATTCAGACTCCTCTTCTTCAATTGCTTTCAATATTCCAATTTTTCGATTAACTTCTCTCTCTAAATACAGTTTTGCATCATCGCCATCATTTCCAGCAATGGTAATTGGTTCATTAGGTAGTAAAGGATGAACCCATCTTGTATGACTGCCTTTTGCCGAACGATAAGTAAACCCAGCTTTTAGCAACAGGCTTTTGAGTTCTCTAATCTTTTTGGGCATAAGCAGACATTAAAAATATGGCAAGGTGATGGGTACACTTTCATCATATCCCAAAAAATTTTGATCGACATTTCAAAAAAACGCACAAAAAAAATGTACCCACTCCTCAAAGAAGTGGGTGCAAAATAACCAACTGTATTTTGAGCTAAAAACTCAAAACTCCGTTAATAAGCGTCTTGCAATTCGTAGAAATCAGGGGAAATGTAATCTTTCCGCAACGGCCAGCCTACCCAATCTTCGTTCATCAAAATCCGTTTCAGATTCGGATGTCCTTCATAGACTATGCCGTACATATCGTAGGATTCCCGCTCTTGAAAGTCGGCTGCTTTCCAAATCCAGTAGACTGATGGCACTCTGGGATCGTCGCGGGGAATAAATACTTTGACGCGGACTTCTTCGGGATGGGAAGCATTATCTGTCAGTTTTGCCAAGTGGTAAACGCTGACTAAATCTTCTCCGGGCCCTTGGTCGTAAGCGCACTGGCACTGCATATAATTAAACCCGTAGGCATACAGTGCTGTTGACATCGGAATTAAGAAGTCTCGATCGACCTTTAATATCTCCACGCCCAAATTATCGGCCGCTAAAGCTTCGTGTTCAAAGCCATTTTGAGTCAACCACTGGGAAACCTTCCCGGCTTCAACAATTGAGGTTTCTGTCTCAGCCACGGTTTACCTCCTGTTTTTGTCCTGCAAGCAGGGCCGGCGGTACTGGCATTCCCATTGCTTCGGTCAATTCTTTCGGTGGCGCCATCCGGCCTGGAATAGACAAGTATTTGCCGTCCAAAATGTCGTCTACTACTTTCATTTTGTGGGGTCTGGTGTAGTAACGGTGGGTTGGCAGCAAATTGGCCCGTTCTTGCATAGAATCGTTGGCGATTTTTTTCCGCAGTTTGATAATTGCGTCAATAATCGCTTCTGGGCGGGGGGGACAGCCGGGGATGTACACGTCTACGGGAATCAGTTTGTCAACGCCTCTGACTGCTGTGGGGGAGTCTACGCTGAACATTCCGCCGGTGATGGTGCAGGCGCCCATCGCGATCACGTATTTGGGTTCGGGCATTTGTTCGTACAGCCGCACCAAGATGGGGGCGTACTTCATGGTAATTGTGCCGGCCGTGATGAGCAAGTCGGCTTGTCGCGGACTCGATCGCGGTACTAAGCCGAATCTGTCGAAGTCAAAGCGCGATCCGATCAAAGCTGCAAATTCGATGAAGCAGCAAGCGGTACCGTAAAGCAGCGGCCACAGGCTCGAAAGTCTCGCCCAATTGTAGAGGTCATCCACTGTTGTCAGGATGACGTTCTCTGATAATTCGGATGTGACTTCAGGGCGAATAGCGGGGTTGACAATTAGAGGTTTTTGTGATTTGTCAGAACTTAAGACCATTCCAAGGCTCCTTTGCGCCATGCATAGACAAGAGCAATAACGAGGATCGTGATAAAAAACAAGGCTTCGATGAAAGCCAAGAGTCCTAGCTGGTTGAAAGCAACCGCCCAAGGATAGAGGAAGACGGTCTCTACGTCGAAGATGACGAAGACCAGGGCGAACATATAATATCGGATGTTGAACTGAATCCAGGCTCCACCGATCGGCTCGACGCCCGATTCGTAGGTAGTGCGGCGGTCGTAGGGACGACTTTTGGGCCGCAGTACCTTAGACGCCGTGAGGGCGAGGATAGGGACTAGGCTGGAAATTAACAGGAAGCCTAAGAAATACTCGTAGCCGCTGAGTGCAAACACGATGAATAATTACTGCCTAGGTGAAAGGGTTCTGTAACTTGTCTGTTACATTATATAGATTTTGGGTAGCTAAAATTACGAGTTAGTTGAGATTAATCCTCCATCTTCTGCAATAATTTTTAATGTATATTTTAATATTGTAACTGCCTGTGGAAGACGGGCGGCTGCCTGTGGACGCTAAGTAAGACCATCCTCGACTTAAGTGTCGAACACCCAAGTGGTGTCCCTAACGTGGCATCGGCGGTTGAGACGGGAAACCTTGAAGACGAATAAGACCGTCCTAATATGAGTTTTAGTTGGAAGCCCCAACTCGAACGAAGTTTAGTTGAGGTACTTCACGATTAGCTGACCCATAATTTTGGATTTATGAGCGATCGAGCCACTGAGACTAAGACCCTCGATCGGCACGAGTGCCGCGCCTGCGGCTACGTCTATGAGCCGAAAAAGGGGAATCCTAAAAGTGACATTGCCCCGGGCACGGCTTTTGAAGATTTGCCCCAAACTTGGGTCTGTCCCGTTTGCGGGGCGCGCAAATCGGTGTTTCAAAATCTCGGTCAGATGGAAGGGGTATCGGGATTTAAGGCAAATCAGCGCTACGGTGTCGGTGTCAACGGCATGACCGAAGGTCAGAAAAGTTTGCTGATTTTTGGCGGCTTGGTCGTTGGTTTCTTGTTGTTACTTAGTATGTATGGTTTGCAGTAAAACGATTGTGAGATTTTGGCAACGAATTGTAATGTTATTGGCGGCTGCGCTCATCTGTACGAGTTGCAGCACGATCGGTTCTGTGAGTTACAACCCTTGGCAGGTGATTTCCTTGCCAACGTCGGCTAACTTGCAGGATATTGCCTTTACAGGTAATGACGATCGCCACGGCTGGGTTGTCGGTTCGGAGGCGACTCTGTTTGAAACGACCGACGGCGGGACTAACTGGAAACAGATCGCACTGGATATCGACGAGCCGAGATCGCGTTTTGCGTCGGTGAGTTTTTCAGGTTCCGAAGGTTGGATTGTCGGCCAGCCTTCAGTTTTGCTCCACACGAACGATGAGGGCAAGTCTTGGACGCGGATTGCTTTGAGCTCTCAGTTACCGGGTTCTCCAAGTACGATCGCAGCTATTGGCCCAAATACGGCTGATATGACGACGGATGTAGGCGCGATTTACCGCACTTCTGACGGCGGCAAAAATTGGAAAGCGATCGTGCAAGACTCTTTTGGGGTGGTTCGCAATATCAACCGTTCTGAAGACGGGCAGTATGTTGCGGTTTCCTCGAAGGGCAATTTCTACTCGGTGTGGAAACCCGGACAACAAGCTTGGGAACCTCACAACCGCAATAGTTCTCGCCGCCTGCAAAATATGGGCTTTACCAAGGATGGGCGTTTGTGGATGCTCGCCCGCGGTGGTCAAATTCAGTTTAGCGACCCGGAAAGTGCCGAAGGTTGGGGAAAACCGTTTTTTCCCGATCGCAAGGCGAGTTGGGGTTTGCTGGACATGGCTTACCGGACTGATAATGAAGTTTGGGTAGCCGGCGGCGGCGGCAATTTGCTGTGCAGTTTGGACGGCGGGAAAACTTGGCTAAAAGACCGCGAAGTAGAAGATGTTCCCGCTAATTTTTACAGGATTGTCTTTATGGGCCCCGATCGCGGATTTGTGATCGGCGCGAGCGGTACTCTACTTAAATATCAAGGTTCAGCGCAAGCTGCTTGATAGTAGAATAGTAAGAGAGATTGTCTGTCAATTTGTTGTTGAAAGGAGGATTCTAAATGGCTGGTACAACTGGAGAACGTCCGTTTGGGGACATTATTACAAGTATCCGTTATTGGGTAATTCACAGCATCACCATTCCGGCTTTGTTTATTGCTGGATGGCTGTTTGTGCAAACGGGTTTGGCTTACGATGCTTTCGGAACTCCTCGCCCTAACCAGTATTTCACACCGCAGCGCGAAGAAGTGCCGATTATCTCGGATCGCTTTGAAGCTAAGAAACAAGTAGATCAGTTCATTGCCAAGTAATTTAACAAGGATTTGGAAAAATGACGAGCAGAACCCCAAATAATGAGCCAATTTCGTATCCGATTTTTACGGTGCGCTGGTTGGCAGTTCATACTTTAGGTGTCCCAACAATTTTCTTTTTGGGCGCGATCGCAGCAATGCAATTTATTCAACGATAGGAGTTTACAATGCCTGAGCGCGTTCCTAATCCCAACGAGCAGCCTGTTGAGTTAAACCGGACTTCTTTGTATCTGGGTTTGTTGCTGATTTTTGTTTTGGGTATTTTGTTCTCCAGTTATTTCTTTAATTAACTGGTGTCTGAGTTGGCTTTCGATAGTTCGATCGAATTTGTTTAGCTGTACATTAGTGAGGTGATGGCTATGTTTAGTGAAAGTGGAAGAATTCCTTTGTGGCTGGTAGCTACTGTCGCTGGTCTCGGTGTTCTGAGCATTGTGAGTCTTTTCTTCTACGGTGCTTATGCCGGTTTGGGTTCTTCGATGTAAGGAGAATCAAGCTGATTTTCGGCTTTTAACCCCCCTTGAAAAAGGGGGGTTTTAATTATGCGAAGTTTGTTGGTAAATCAGGGATAAATGTTATCGAAAGTGTGGATATTTGGGCAAGTTTATGATAATTTAATTTTCTGGTGATATCGGGATTTTTGGTGGTTGGGTGGAGATTTGCTCAAGAAACTGCTCGCCTTGCGGGTTCACCAATAACTCCAAAATCGATCGCCACTAGCCGACGATCGCTAAGAGAGTGTGGGCAGATCGTGAAATTAGCCAAAAGTTGCGAGTAGAATGGTGCAAGAGCCGATCGCTCGATCGTAGTGCACAGCGAAATATGACCCCACCGCCGCCGCCCCGCAAACCTCAAACCGTCTTGGGTGCGATTACCCAAGCAGTCCAGACTATTGCTAAGGTTAATTTTAACCAGCTAGCGCTGAAACCTAATGCCAAAGTACCCGAACTGTGGGTGCAGGATGCGGGTGCAGCTAAAGCTGAGGTTTATCCGCTGTTGGGCGATCGATATTTGTTAGGTCGATCGTCCAAATCTTCAGATATTGTAGTTCGCAATCCCGTTGTCAGTCACGTGCACTTATCCCTGTCGCGGGATAGTCGGCGGCGGACTCCTTTTGTGATCAAAGATGAAGACTCCACCAACGGCATTTACAGCGGCAAAAGGCGAGTTAAAAGTATGTCCCTGCGTCACGGAGACGTGTTTACTTTAGGGCCGCCGGAACTAGCCGCCGCTGTTAGAATTCAATTCGTATATCCGCCACCTTGGTATTTGCAACTTGTGCGTTACAGCTTTTACGGCGTCAGCGGAATCACCGCTTTGATTGCCGTGTTGGTAGGCATGGAATCCACAAAGTTTCAAGTGCGGCCTCTGCCGAGAAGTATCAATGGCCCCGTGATTGTTTACGCCCGCGATGGGCAAACTCCGCTGCGTCCTCCTCAGAATAACGCTCACTTAGAATTAAAGCAATTGGAGGATTTTTCGCCTTATTTATCCAAGGCGGTACTTGCTTCGGAAGACAGCCGCTACAATTGGCATTTGGGGGTAGATCCGATCGGAGTTTTGCGCGCGCTTTTGACTAATGTTCGCGGGGGAGGAATTCGCGAAGGCGGCAGCACTGTGACGCAGCAGTTAGCTAGGAGTTTGTTTCGAGATTATGTGGGAACTCAAGATTCGGCAGGACGCAAGTTACGGGAAGCTGTAGTTGCCTTGAAACTGGAGAATTATTACAGCAAAGACGAGCTGTTGCTGACTTATTTGAATCGCGTGTTTTTGGGAATTGATCTTTACGGTTTTGAGGATGCGGCTCGGTTTTATTTTGGGAAGTCTGCGAAGGATTTAACTTTGTCAGAGGCGGCAACTTTGGCTGGCATTTTGCCGGCTCCAAACAGTTTTAATCCGATTCAAAATTATCAGTTGGCGGTACAGTATCGCGATAGAGTGATCGAACGGATGCGGGTCTTGGGGACGATTTCTCAGGAAGAAGCCGATCGCGCGAGGCGATCGCGAATTGAGATCAATCCTAAAGCCCGCCAATATCTGCAAAGTACGATCGCTCCTTATTTCTACAGTTATGTATTTGACGAATTGGAGTTTTTGCTGGGGGAGCAGTTAGCCCGAGAAGGAAATTTTATTGTAGAAACAGGTTTGAATCCCGGCCTGCAAAAAGTGGCTGAAGCTTCCCTCAGAAATGCTGTTGAAAATGCCGGAGCAAGTGCTGGCTTTTCTCAAGGAGCCGTGGTCACTCTCAACAGTACAACCGGGGAAGTCTTAGCTTTAGTTGGGGGCGTAGATTACTTGAAAAGTCAGTTTAATCGGGCTACCCAAGCTTTGAGACAGCCCGGTTCTACATTTAAGATTTTCACCTATGCAGCTGCCCTGGAACGGGGAATCTCACCCGATAAAACTTATTCTTGCGCTCCCCTTTCCTGGGGAGGACAAAGTTATAGTGGTTGCGAAAGAACCAGCGGTAATACTGATATGTATCGCGGCTTGGCATTGTCGGAAAATGCAATTGCTTTGCGAATAGCACAACAAGATGTCGGTTTAGACAATGTGGTGCAAATGGCCAGACGTTTGGGGATTACTTCTGAACTGCGTTCTAATCCTGGTTTAGTATTAGGTGAAAGTGAAGTTAACGTATTGCAATTAACGGGTGCTTTCGGGGTTTTGGCTAATCGGGGTTTAGGAAATCGCCCCCACGTAATTAAGCGAATTATTGACAGCAGCGATTGCAAAGATCGAAATGATTTTAACAGTTGCCGGGTGATTTATGAGTATCAAAAAGATGGCATTGCCAATCGGCGGTTAGTTTCTGAAGCAGTAGCGGATACGATGACTGATATGCTGCAAGGTGTGGTGCGGGGAGGTACGGGTAGCAGTGCTGCTTTGGGCTTGGGAGAAGCTGGAAAAACAGGCACGACTAATGATAATAGAGATTTGTGGTTTGTCGGTTATATTCCGAGTCAGCAACTGGTGACAGGAGTTTGGTTGGGAAATGATGATAATTCTCCGACTGGGGGAGGTAGTGCAAATGCCGCTCAGTTGTGGGGGGAATATATGCGGGAAGTGGCGCGTTAATTGATGTTTCCCCCCTTGACAAGCAGGGTTGATTCATTCTAAAACTTTCAATTTCTCCAACCCTTATACTGTGAGGTGTTGGGTCGATATTTCTGGTTATACCGTTTTGACAAATTGTTGCTACGGTTATTAATCGTATATAAATTATCTTTCATAAGCATAAACTACCGGATACGGCACTGCCGTATCCCTACAGGTAAAAACCTCTAATTTTTTTGTAGCAATGTTTTTTCACGCTTGGTATTAATAAACCCCTAATTGTTGAGAGGCTTTGCAGGGTGGTTTTATTCTCGAAACAGGAAACCTGAAACTACCGAAAGCTCGTGCCATCTGAGATCGAGCATCGCTCAAAGGTCGGCGCAGCGATCGGCCTGTTAAAATTGTATGATAAAAATAAAACCACCCTGCTTGCTGCCAGAGGCTTTGTGTCTTGACGAAAATCGTTCATTGGAATTGAGAATGAATCAGCCCTGCATTTCGTCGATGTTTCACTCAGATGAAGTCAACGAGGAACCTGTGGTGTTTGCAAACTGGGCTTAGGGCAGCATTCACGATCTTATTGTGCCGTATCGAGATATAATCGCTGGTAGTTCTTTGTCCTGGCAGATCCCACTACCAGATGCTATGGAAATCCTCTGTTCGACGGCGCTAGATGGTAAAATTGTTACCGGATGTTCGGCAACCTGTATTAACTACAAAGATTTGGAAACTCAGAAAATCTGTGAGTTTTTTACGTGCTAGTTCCATCCAGAACTGCTTTCGGGTTGGCAAGTGATGGGTAGCGGTGAAGATCCATCTTATTTCACCTTGAAAAATGATGATGGTGTCCGCTTATGTGTCCGACTGCTGTATGCAGGAATGCCAGAGTAATAATGTTAATTTTTGCCACCAAGTTGGTGTCATAGGCATGGCTTTTAGTATTCGTATTACTCTTGGCTCGCCAGCTACTTGATATCAATAATCCGAAGGATAAATGTCATGAATTTTAGAACTTTTATTAATCAGCCAAAGTGGGGAATCTTACTTAAAGTTATTCCCTTGACAGCAATATTTTGCTTGACGAAATGGTTTATTCATCAGAGGCATTGGGAAATGGGTAAGTCCGATAGTCAGATCGGTTCTTTGTTGGCGGCGGTAACATTTATTTTGGCATTTGTGTTGACCGCAACCCTAAATGATTACCGTGCCAGCGAAGATATGCCAGACCAGATTGTGAATGCGGTTGAAACTATTCAAGATACAAATTTGCTGATTGCCGCCCGCCAGCCCGACTACGACCCAACTCTGCTTACTCAAGGATTAGCTGAGCTGCTCAACTCTGTGCTACTCTGTTTAAAACAAAATAAGCCATTCTTAAGAGTTGAAAATGCTGCTACGAACCTCAATCAATTATTGGTTCCATTGTCAAAGTTTTGCGAAGCTCCTTTGATAAGTCGCATTCAAGGTGAACAGGCAAAAGTTCGTCTGATTGCTGCCAGAATACAAAGAATTCGTGATACCGAATTTTTGGCACCTGCCTATCCCTTGCTGCATATTCTTCTAATTGCGGCCAGCGTTGCTATGTTAACAACGTTCACCGACGATTTCAGTACCAATTTGTTGGTAACAGGTTTTCTATTTACGTCATTCATGTATTTGTTATTGCTCATCTACGATCTTGAGAATCCTTTTGAGTACAACGGAACATCTAGTGCGGATATTAATTTATCATCTATAGAGCAGTCGTACCATCGACTGGATAGGGGGTAGATGAGGTATGCAATCAAACTTAAGAAACTTGGCAACACAGGTTTCGGCGTACCCAATTTTTGTGAGAAAGGCTATATTACCTATGGGCGCAACGTTGACACCAGTATTTTATGCTATTTCTAAAAAGTATTGAAAAATGACTCAATTTTGTATAATGATGTAGGGGCAATCCCCCGTGGTTGCCCCTACGTCCGGCTTATTCTACAGTCTGAGAAACTGGCCGACAGCCCGACAATATCGAGTGCAAATTGACGACATTTCCGATGACCGCGATCGCAGGTGCTGCAAATCCGATCGCCTCAACTTGCTCTACAATTGTACCCAAAGTCCCGATCAATTCTTCTTGTTCCGGCCGCGTTCCCCAGCGTACTAATGCTATGGGCGTTTCTGCACTCAATTCGGCTGCGGTCAACTGACCGATAATGTAAGGCAAATTGTGGATTCCCATGTATACTACAATGGTTTCGGAGCCACGGGCGATCGCCTGCCAATTTACCTCCGGTCGATATTTTCCCGCCGATTCGTGACCGGTGACAAAGGTGACAGAGGAACTGTAAGCTCGATGTGTTAAAGGAATGCCCGCATAAGCAGGGGCCGCAATCCCAGAAGTTACACCTGGCACGACTTCTACAGACACTCCAGCTTTTACCAACTCTTCCATTTCTTCGCCACCGCGGCCGAAGATAAACGGATCGCCGCCTTTGAGACGAACTACGATCGCATTATCTCCAGCTTTTTCTATCATTAGCTGAGTTGTTTCATCTTGCATTAACGAGTGACGGCCTTTGCGTTTTCCAGCATCAATTCGTTCTGCTTGCGGGTTGATTGCTGCCAAAATTTGAGGGCTGACTAAAGCGTCGTAAATCACCACATCCGCGCACTCTAACAGAGCTTTTCCCTTCAAGGTCATCAATCCCGGATCTCCGGGCCCCGCACCTACTAAATACACTTTTCCTAAAGACATTTTTCTTGCTTCCTTTACCTCTTCTGTGCCTCTGGGGTTCATTTTTGAATTAAATTCCCAATTAAGTCTGCTAATTGTACACTTGCGCCTAGAGGATTTGCGAGATGAAGTTCCGCCGCAGGAAATTGCTGCTTTAGCTGTGCGACATTTTTGGCGATCGCATCTGTAATTCCTCCATTAAATAAGAAGTATGGCACAATCCCTATTTGCTGCTGTCCACCACGAACCAAACTGTCAATTTGCTCGGACAAACTCGGCTTTACCGACCAATAAGCTGTCAGCGCACCGAGTTTGCTAGCCATTTCCTCAAATGTCGAGTTACCTCCGGGGCGACGGCTGCCGTGAGATAATAAAATCCATTTTGGCAATAGCAGATTGGGGAGAAAAGTCACCTCTTCCATCTGACTTTTTACCAATTTTGTTAAGCCTGCTTCCTGGGAACCTAAATGCGGGCGCAATTCAATTTTTAGCTTGTCACCAAAAGTTTGTTGGGCAATTTCCACCTCTGCCGGTATGTCTTCGGCGACGTGAACTCCCGGCAATAAAAATACAGGCAGGATTTGCAATTCTGTCAGTCCCAGCGACAGGGTACGTTCGCCAAAACTGCAAATTTGTTCGTGCAGCGGTGCGGGCCCCAGTTCTAAGGTGGCGGTTGCTACTGCGGGGAAGGAGTCAGCCAAATTTTGAGACAGCAGTTGACCTAGGTTTTCCAAAGCTTGTTGGGGTCTGGGGTCGCGGCTGCCGTGAGAAACTAATAAATAGGTCGATCGCAATTTCAATATGGATTGGATGTTAAGGTTCGATACGGATTTCAAATAATTATAACACCGTAGGGCGCGTGACTTGAAAAATACTCAACCCTCCACCTGAAGCTTGCGAGTCACGCACCTCTAACAACTAAAGCAAAGTACCCGGCTTGGAAATTAATCAACACAGGGCTTAACTTTTCTAAGCCGCCCACCTTCTTTTGTAAGGTGCGCGGCTTAAAAATTACTTAATACTGGGCTTAAATCTTCTAAGCCACACAGCCTAAACAAATCTCAAATTAACCTTTGGGAGCGGGATCGGCAATGTATTGGAAAGTAGGTTCCGAGTTCCAAGGGCCGCGTTCATCCTTGCCATTTGTGGACAAGTTAAAGTAGAGATCCACAGTGGAATCGGGCGGAATATTGCCGAACATCGGATCGGTGAGTTTGCCCAGCGATTCTAGAGCTTTCATGAACATTTGAGTGTGAGAAATTTCGCGAGTCAGCAGAAACTGCAACGTCTTTTTCGTTCCCATATCCGGTGCTAGTTTAATCAACTCTTCGTAGGTTTGGCGAGCTCCTGCTTCGGCAGCGATATCAGCGCGCAAATCGCGCACCACCTCCCCGCCTTCGTTGATATAAGCTGCCGTCCAAGCTTGACCTTGGCTGTCCAACAAGTGTGGGCCTACGCCACGCACCGCAAACAAAGTGCTTTTGTAAGCTTCTGTTTGGTCAACGTTTTTGGTGTGCATTTCGATGAGTCTACCCACCATTTCTAAGTGGCTAAATTCTTCGAGCGCAATATCTTGAAGCATATCCTTAATCCCTGCATTTTCACAGTGGAATGACTGCACCCAGTATTGCAAAGCTGCTGTGAGTTCTCCAGTTGCTCCGCCAAACTGTTCTAGCAGCAATTGGGCAAAACGGGGGTTGGGTTCGTCTACTCTGACTGCAGCCATTAATTCTTTTTTATGAAAAAACATGGATCGGTACCTCTTTTTAGTTCGGTTGTTAAAGTCTCAAGGATTGTAGACTTTATCTGTGTTCGCCTTCAGAATCCATTGTGCGACAAGCGATCGCACCGAACCTCGGTCGCTGGTTACATCTAACGAGACAAATTTCTCTGCTTTCAGGTAGAGTTTAAACTTAAAATTTTACTTACTTATTCGGTAGACCAAATTACAATTTAGGAGCCGAATTATTGTCGCACTCGGTTAATTTTGCAGACAGGGCATCGAGGTGTCGCAGCCACTGAATCCCGCCAACCCAACTGCGAGAGGGGAGGTGTCCGATTGGTGCTTGCTGACTAAATTTAATCTGCCCTAAAGTAGTAGCAGAATTGTAGGTTTGCCAGTTTACCCGATCGCAAAATCTGATATAGTCTCCCTTAACGCTTTCATAAATCTGCTTTTGGACGCTGAAGCCAAACCGACCTTGACTGTAGTGCAGCCAAAGGCGATCGACTGTTTGCAAATCTTCGCACGGTAGCTCGTAAATTTGGCTAATTTCTAGCTGAGTTCCCGGTTGCTGGGAAAGGGACTGACACATCAGAGTCCAAGTTTCGCGATCGGCTTCTTTCCACTTTTTGTTTGACAAAAAATCCCGCAGTTTCGTATAATCAACTCCCCGTGCAGAAATCATGGTCGGATCGAGATTTGAAGTAACACATAAGGAAAAAGTTTCTGCGGAATTTACGACGGCGTTTGTGGGTAAAATCGGAGAATCAGGAGTTTGTAGCGCGCTGAGATAGGTTGAGTTGTTGCTATTATTAAGAGCAGGAGCGATCGGCTTTTCGGGCGAAAGCAAATTTTGATGGCGAACATCTAAAGCTGCTTTGATATCTTGCAAAACTTCAGTAGCAAAACTGTACCGCTGAGTGAGACGAGTTTGCAGCAATTTATCTAAAATTTCACCTAACTCGTCGCTAATACTCCTGGCTTTGGGAAGAAACTCTCGCCACCACCAGCGCTCGTTGTTGCAGTCGTACATATCCAAGGGAGGAACTTGCGTCATTAGGCGAATGCAAGTAACACCTAAACTGTAAAGGTCGCTAGCCGGAAATACTTTGCCGCGCATTTGTTCCGGAGCTACATAATCTTGACTACCGATGAGCGTTGCTGAACGAAGTATGGCTGAATCAGTCAGCAGTTTGGCAATGCCGAAATCGATCAATACGAGTTTGTTGTCCGACTGTCGGCGGATAATATTTTCGGGTTTGATGTCGCGGTGAATGACGCGGTTGTCGTGGATAAATTGCAGCACGGGCAATAAGTCTTGCAGCAGTTGCCAAATTTGATTTTCATCGTATACACTCTGGTCTAATTCTTGTTTAAGAGTCGATCCCTCTATAAACTCTTGAACTAAATAAATATGACCTTCTTGTTCAAATCCCGCTAATAATGTGGGGATTTGCGGGTGTTTTCCGAGTTCGTCTAAACGGACTGCTTCTTGCCGAAATAATTCAACGGCTTTGTTGAAAATTTCGGGGTCGCGGTCGTGAAAATAAAATTGCTTGACTGCACAGCGCGGTTGAGATGGGATGTCTTGATCAATTGCTAGGAAAGTTTTACCAAATCCGCCTCTACCTAAAAGTTCAATCGGGCGATATCGCTGTCTCAGCAACAGGTTAAAGCCGCAGTTTAAGCAAAATTTGGCGGTGTTGCAGTTTTGAGGATTTTGACATTCTGGGTTGATACAGTAGCTCATATCGATTTTAGATTTTATATTGCGGGCAAGACTTTTTTTTAAACGAACCGCGAAGACGCGAAGCTGCGCGAAGGAAGAGGGAATAGAGAAGAGAGAGAAGAGAGAAGAGAGAGAAGAGGGATGGTTGATAACTCATGCGGTGTGGGATAAGTTGTCCCGCTTCTTGCATTGTCTTTTTCGGGCGGGCGGGACACCCCACAAGCATTTCATCTGAGATGTTGCACCATTCTCAATAAGGCTTTTAGGGGCGGGTTAGAAGGGCCCACCCTAAAATAAATTCCTTCTTTGTGGCACAGGCATCTTGCCTGTTCTTAAAAATGGTGCCAGATGTGAGTTTTATCAAACAGGACTGTAAAATGTAGATGCGCCTGGGGTGATAAGGCTATTTTAATGCGCTGGATCGAATCGGGACGCTGCCAAAGCTGCCGAACCCACGCCGCATGATTGCTGGGGGCGGGATAATTGCCGATCGCACCGGCCGATCGCGCAGAGCGAGAATTGTGCTAAACTCTTACTGTGCGTTGGATTTAAGGCACAATCGATCTGTCGGGTTCAGGGACGCTCAGAAATATTTCAAAATATTTTTGCCTTACCCCTAGACTTGTGCTGAGATCTGATGCTATAGTTATAAACGTTATGGCGAGTGTAGCCAAGTGGTTAAGGCAGTGGTTTGTGGTACCACCATTCGTGGGTTCAATTCCCATCATTCGCCCTTTTAATTTTATTGTGCAGATGCAGACGCGCGTTGTGTGCGTAGATGCCTCAAAGCTTTTGTATCTCTGGTTTGTATCGAAGTCTAGATCACCCTGGCGCCCCCCTTAAGAAGGCTACGGTGTACACACAAGTCATGAGATCACCCTGGCGCCCCCCTTAAAAAGGGGGGAACCGGAGTCAAAGTCCCCCTTTTTAAGGGGGATTTAGGGGGATCTCCGAGGATTTTGGTTCTACACAGAGATGTGTGTACACCGTAGCCTTAAGAAGGGGGGGACAAGAGCGAGCTCAAAGTCAACCCCTACTCCCCTTCTTAAGGGGGATTTAGGGGGATCGAGGCTTCGGAAAAAGCGAGTTGACATCAGCAAGCTGTACGGTGTTTGTGCGCGCACGTTAATCTTTGGGATTTAGCGGTTGTGTCGGCACAAGTTCCGATGTGCTAATCTTGAATGCAATCTAAAATCTAAAATCTAAAATATAAATATGCCGTCTTTAGTAGCAGAAGATTGGGGATATAAATTTAGTGGTGATCGCACAATTAATAAGTTTATTCGCGATGTAGAAGGAGAAGCGGCTTTAGGGAAATATTGCGATTGGGAATGCAGAGAACGTGCGGAAATTCTGATGTCGGAGATAGCTGGCAAATCGCACAATCTTTTCTACGTGCGTCGCCAAAAGGTAAATGAGAGATTTTCGGAAGAAGAAATCTGGGAATTGCTGCTTGCTACGGATGGAGATGATTTTGAATTACCCCAATTGTTGCAAAAAGCCGATCGCACTTTGCGGTTGTTAGCAACTGTACGCTGTGAAGACGGAATTGGCGGTTTAAAACTGCTGGATGCTGGTTTGGTGGCGGTTCCCAGAGGGAGGAAAGATGGGTATTCTTTGCCGGTGCAGTTGCGACTTTTGGCTAACAGTAGATCGCCAATTCCTGTAAAGTCGATCGCCCGCGTCCAAAAAATGCCATTTTGGGACGACAGACACATACCGACTACCGAACAACTAAAAGTTTGGCATACTTTTTTAAATGTGGAAAAACGCATCGCGGAAGCGCGTCAATTTTGCGTGCCTTTCCGAGCGCACAATTACGGTTCAGGCTTTAAAATCGTCACTTTTGAAATCGATCGTAATTCCGCAACTCTTGACGGCTACGAGGAAAATTCCTTAGAATTGGGCGACTTTCGCGAAAGGTTAAAAAAGGCGCGAAATGAAGAAATTATTCTGTTTGATTCGCCGCCGGGAAGCAGAAGCAGCCGCGATGGAGAGACATTGGGTAGCATCGCTGAAATTGACTTTGAACATGGTAAATTACGGATTAAGTTAGATGTTGATTTAGGCGATCGCATGGCGGGCGGCAGATATCAAATGCCCAAACAAGGATTCTTGTATTTTGAGGCGGCGGGGGATATCAGTCAGATCGAACGCAAGAAGAAAGCTTTAAAAATGCTGACGGATGGGCGCGCTCAAAATCCCTATTTGAGTGAGTTTTTATTCGACTCTTCTCAGGCGAGAATGCCCGAAAAACTGATTAAATTGGATCGGGAAAACTTATTAAATCGCAATGCTAATGACGACCAACTTGCCGCCGTAGAAACGGTGCTTTCGGCGCGGGATTTAATTTTGATTCAAGGGCCGCCGGGAACGGGGAAAACGACTGTGATTGCGGAGATTTGCTATCAAATTGCCCGTCAGGGCGGCAAAACGCTCATTGCTTCGCAAGCAAATTTGGCTGTAGACAATGCTTTGAGTCGGTTAGTTCACAATCCGGCGATTCGGGCTTTGCGGAAGGGAAAAGCTCATAAGGTGCAGGAAGAAGGGCAGCCGTTTTTGGAGGAAAATGCGATCGGCACTTGGCTGCAAAATACGGCGACTGACTGCGAAGAAAAGCTCTCGCAGCGCCTGACTAATATAAAATTTTTGCGGCAGATGCTGGCAGAATCAGAGCGATATACCGCCTACTGTGCCGCCGAAAAAGCTTTTTTCAATGAACTAAAACACCTGCACGACAGTAAAGCAAATATTGAGGAAAAGTGCAACCAGCAAGCAACAAATTATGAACTAATTTTAACCCAAAAAAGCGAGATTGAATCTGTTGTTGCGGGGCTAACCAATCTACTGGATGTGCCGCAAGTTAACTGGGAATCTCCAGAAGTTGCCGAGTTTATGCCCCGACTAAAACCCTATTCCGAAGGCAATGTTTTAGTAGAAAACTTTATGGCAAATGTTCGGATTGCCGCTAGCAATGCTACTCAAATTGGGTTCGATCGCCCTGCTTGCGGCTCGTTTGGGATTGCGGTTTGGCTGCAGGAAACTGTAGCAGCGCAAATATCGGAATTTAAGACGGCATTCGATCGCGCTGATGATGTTTGTCACGCTATGTCAACGGTTGCGGAGTCGTTGCGGGTGTCGCGGCAGATGTCGGATGCTGTGAATCAACTCGAATTGGGCGATCGGCAAAATCAGATACACCGCCAAAATCTCGAACAGAAAATCAAGAATTTGGAACTGCGAAAAGCGGAAATTGCAGCCGTTGTCGTCGCCGTTGCACAGTGGATCGAGACGGCTGATACGGGACTCTATGAAGTCGTGAAAACTTGCTGGGAAACGGGCGCAATGCTCACGGATGATATGGTAGAATTGCCCGCAGGATTGCTGAAAATTGCCCGATCGCTCAAATTGCCGATCGTGCCGCCCAAATGCAAAATCAATTTTCCCGATTTGGATCGGTTGCAAAAGGCAATATCCCACGAAGAAAGCGCAGGTTTTAAGGATATACAAGGGCAACAATTCCGGTTTAGCGAGTTTTTGCACCTAAATTTGAGTCAAACGCCGATCGTGCTCTCTGCGGGCGATCGTACACAGTGGCAGCAACTAGCCAAAGACTTCGCCAGCTATTCCCAAGTCAGCCCAAGTCAGCGCAAATTTATCATCGAAAAAGCTGGCACTTTCTTAGGTAGCATTCAACAATTTTATAGTGAATCGTTGCAGCCCAATCAGATCCAGGCTACCTTCGATCGCCTAGTCAAAGAATTGCTGCACAGTATCCTAGCAAATGCGCGTCAGTGTGTGGTTCCCCTGAAAACCGAAACCGAACAGCAGCTTATAAAACAGCAACAATTATTAGATAAAATCGGTCAAACCTTAAGCCAGCAGCAAATATCCGCCGCTAAACTTCAGGTAGAAACAGCGCAGCAACAGGCGAACTTAAAAATTAGCGAAGTTACTAATTTGTTGCAAGCAATTGTCCAACAGCCAAATGTACCTGAAAAGTTGCGGATTTTATCCGAACAATATCTCGCCCAAAAATCGAATATTTGGGAGCAACCGCAGCAGTTTGTCAAGCAAGTTGAGGCTTGGAAAGCAAGCCTGATTCAGCTTGAAAAATCCATTTCTGACTTAGATCCTTTTGGGGTTTTGGAGACTATCAAAAACACTCTTGACGAGCATTTATCCCCGCTGCAAATTGCGGCTGCAACTTCGCAGCAGCAACTCGCAGAACTTCAAACAGAATTGAGCGAAATTAACGCTCAACTACAACAGCAGCAACCAACAGCAGCATTACTGGTTGAAAGAAATTGGTGGGAGTCAGCATGGCAAACTATCCCGACTCAATATCAGCCAGAAGTTCCGAATACAGGATTATTCAGCGTAGCTTTTTTAAGCAAAATTAAGCGTCTATTCAAAACATGGCAACGGAAATTAGAACAAGAAGAAACAGCACTAAATCGCTCTCAAAACTTTGTTACAGATTGGATTCAAAAACTCCGCAATCCATCAGAAAAAGACCGCAACGATTTAAAGCAAATTTATATTGACAATGCCAACGTAATCGGCATTACTTGCGTGCAGGCTGCTAGCTTCGATTTTACTAAAAACTTTCCCAGCTTTGATGCAGTCATCATTGACGAAGTTAGCAAATGCACTCCCCCAGAGTTATTAATTCCCGCTTTGAAAGGCAGAAAGTTAGTATTAGTGGGCGATCACCGGCAATTGCCGCCGATGTTTAATCAAAGTACGATCGACGATATTGCCGAAGACATCGGCTGTACCGGAGACGAATTAAGTTTTATCAAAGAATCTTTGTTTAAAGTATTGTTTGAAAATGCCAGCGACAGCATCAAAAAAATGCTGACCACTCAGTATCGAATGCACCCACAAATTATGGGTGCAATCAATCAGTTTTACCAGCAAAAGCTCAACTGTGGTATTCAGGAAGCTGACACTAAACGCGCCCACAACCTCGCAGGTAGAATCATTCAAGAAAATAATCACATTCTGTGGGTAAAAACGCCCGTAGCACAAGGGTTTGAAGAGGAAAAACAGGGTACTTCGCGGTTGAATGTCAAGGAGATTGATGCGATCGAGCGTTTGTGCGAACAAATGGAGATAGCTTGGCAGACCAAAGTTGCCGACGGTGAACTGCCCAAAGAAATAGGGATTATCACTTTTTACGGCGCTCAATTGAACGCAATTAAAGACAGAATCGAACCCGAAAGATTCCCTTCTTTGAGCATCCGCACTGGTACGGTTGACATATTCCAAGGCATGGAAAGACCTGTAATTATTGTTAGCACAGTGTGTAATAATGTTAGGGGCGATATTGGATTTGCTAAGGAACCGGAACGGGTGAATGTGGCATTTTCCCGCGCTCAAGAATTGCTGATTGTTGTCGGATGCCACGATTTATTTACCCAACAAATAGGTACTGTGGGAAAAATGTATCAGGAAGTTTCAAAAACGGTGCGTCACTGCGGAGGTTTTGTAGATGTTTCTAGCGTACTCAACTAAACCAATAGACTCGAATTTAAGTTCGCTTGCCGAACAAATTGAGCAACAAAATCCGGGTTTGTCAGTGTTGGCGGCGCGTCAATTCCGCTTTGCAATCCGCCAAACTCCGCTGGAGGTGGCGGTTAGCGAACCGCGCGAGTTTAACGTGTTGGAAGAGTTCATTTTGCGGGCGGGTGTTGAGTTTGAACCTGCGCCAACTTTGAAGGAATTGGCGGATTTGCTGGGGTTGGATGAGATTTTTGTGAAGACTACGGCGGCGACTCTGGTTAGTTTGGAAAGCTTGGAGGTGGCTGAAAATGGGCAAATTGCGCTCGCCCCGCAAGGTAGAGATTTTTTCGAGAAAGGTGCAGTTAGTCGATCGCAAATTCAATCAATTTATGCCATTTCCGATCCGCTGAATCAAACTCTTACCTTTAAATTCGATGCTTTAGCCGCAGAATCGGTCAACTTACCCGATTTAGCCGATTTAGTTTCGCTAGAACATAAAATTACTGACCTTGCGGATTTAAGTATAGCAGAAATCCAGCCGTTAATTCAAGATTCCGGCTTAGGAATTCACGCCCCACAAAACGGCAAAATTGTCTCTGCTTGCGATGTCGTCGGCGACGATTTAGATATTTGGCAAACAGTCTCGATTTTTGTGTTGCTAGATGCGATCGAAAATAAAACTACAATTCAAGTCAGACAGGGAAAACAAATATTAGAAACAGCATCAAACTTGCTAAACGAACTTGAATCGCAACAAAAACTTTCCTTGAATGACTTGTGCCAATTAACCCCAGACATTGCACAGCAAGAATCAGAGACAATCCAGGTTCCGAAAACTCCTAAAAAGCCATCTAAGAAGAAACCCAAGGAAACGATATGATGAGGACTAAAGTCCAGATTACGAACTGGTTTATATTGAGGACTTTAGTCCTGATTAACTGATATCTTGCACCCTTCTCCATTACTTGTTTAGGAACGGGCAAGATGCCCGTTCCACAAAAGTTTATTTTATTGTGGAACGGGCATCTTGCCCGTTCAGGAAAAGATTACAACATATAATATATTAACCAACAAATGAGGTAATTGTGCAATGGACAAACTAACTCAATATCGTCAATACGTTCAGACATTAATCACCCGTTATGCCGAAGATGATGTTTCCGATGATCAAGTCGAAGTGCAACTAATTTTAGACACAGAACGAGATCATTATCAGTGGATGAATGTCGGCTGGGAACACTTAACCCGGATTTATCGAAGCATCATTCACATTGACATCAAAGATGGAAAAATCTGGCTTCAGCAAAATTTGACAGACCAAAATCCTGCGGAGTAATTAGTTGAAATGGGAGTACCGAGAGAGGATATTGTTTTGGGATTGCACCCCCCATACAAACGACCGTATACTGATTATGGTGTAGCGTAAAATGTCAAGCTAAAAAAAACAGAATACTCAGATACCCGACTTCGCCAAAGTTGTCGGGTATCTACTTGGCCCTACTAAGCCTTGACGCATTTCAGCATCCGTAAAGTAGCCGCCGCCGCGTAATTGCGCTTTGCAGAATTCTCGAAAACAAACCGAGCCCAATTTCCTTAATAGCGGCAGCAACAGAACAATAAGAAGACATTTGAGTAATAATAGAAGCAGCCCAATAATTTTGAGTGTCTGAAAAAGTTTTAAACGGCTCTTTAGCAACTAAATTTGGCTGCATTCCCGCCGACAAACCAAATTTCGCCACTCGACGGCGCACCGCCATCAATTCAGCGCGAGTGACGGGCTGCGTAGGTTTAAAAGTTCCATCTTGATAGCCGTTAACTATCTTGTTGTCCCGCGCAAATAGAAGTTTTCCGGCACTCCAGCGGGAAATATCAACCTCGCTATAGGGACGGATAGAAACATGGCTAGGAAAGGTGATATTAGCACCTTGTATTCCTTGAAAGGATTCCCAAACTAAAGATACCAATTGCTCTCTGGTAACAGCAAGTTGCGGTCAAAAGGTATTATCTTGAGAAAACCGGGCTACAAACCCAAGGCCCACAGCTTCTTTAATTTCGGAAGCCTAGATATCATCGGTAGCTATCTCCGAATTGTAGAAAAGCCAGTATTGCCTACGGTATTGGTATTTCCTGCGGTATTGGCTGCGGTATTGGCTGCGGTATTGGCTGCGGTATTGGTATTGGCTGCGGTATTGGTATTGGTATTGGCTGCGGTATTGCTTCGGTATTGCCTCCAGTATTGCCTCCGGTATTACCTCCGGTATTGCCTCCGGTATTGCCAATTTCTCCAGGTGCGGATTGATTGGTAGTGAAATAAAAGTGGCCTAATGTGCGGCCTTGGTAAGCTCTTTTACTCAACCGCCAAGCAGGATCGAGACTGATTTTCATGAAGTCGTTAACATCGCCGTTTGTGCGACCAATAATCACCGATTTACCTTGGTAATCTACCGGAGTTCCCATTAGAAGAACATTGCCATCAACAATTTCCAAACTTAGGGTGTATTTTAATGCTAAATCGGTGCCTGCCATGCGAATTGAAAAGCCGTTGCTGTCAGTTGCGCGGCCACAAATACCGGTGAAATCAAAAGTAACTAATAAGGGATCGACTTTCACGGGATTAGAGCCACTTTCGCTCCAGCATTTTCGCTTGTCAGATACTTGTTCTACAATTAGCAATTGGTAGCCACCGAAAGGGCGGGGTTGGGCGATGACAATTACTCGGTCTTGGTTAATGTCGGTTTCGTCAAAAGTAAATGCTTTAGCCGAACCGATCGCGCCAAGTGTTAAAATTGCTGAACCTGCCAGTGCGGCCACTGTTCGTACAAGTGAATGTTTCATGATTTTTCCCTATTGGCTCCTTATGGTGATGAGACTTATCTAGAATATAAAAAAGTCGCCCTCTTCCAACAACAAGATAGAATTTTACCATCTCTTGTTCCGGTGGTACCAAGTGCGATCGATCGCCGATCGTCAAATTGGTTCGTAGTGAAAACTCAAGTCCGAGCGAATTTTATGAGGACTTTAGTCCTCACTACAAAGTTATAACCGTTATTTTACCGAGGAACTTGATAAGCTGTTCGGCATCTAAATTGTATTTTCCGGGCGGGCGGGACGCCCACTCCACAAGAATTTGATGGGAGTTGACAGTAAAATTTAGATGCGCCTGGGCTGATTACTTGCGGGAAACGATCGCACTATTGGGCAAAAAAACGGTGCGTTACACTCTTGTTAACGCACCCTAAAACAAACATTCAAAAAGCGCCTTTCCTGTCTAGCGGAACATACTACTTACAGAACTATCTTCGTGAATCCGCCAAATAGTTTCTCCGAGCAAATTCGCTACCGAAAGCACCGTCAACTGCTTAAAACGGTTCTCTTCCGGCACAGGAATTGTATTCGTAACAATTACCTCTTCCAAAACCCCGCTAGACAAACGCTCGATCGCCGGAGGCGAAAACACCGCATGAGTAGCACAAGCATAAACCTGCCTCGCACCCTCGCGGCGCAACAATCTCGCGCCCTCAGAAATCGTGCCCGCAGTATCGATCATGTCGTCCACCAAAACAGCAGTTTTGCCCCTGACATCACCGATGAGGTTCATCACTTCTGCCACGTTGTGAGCTTGGCGGCGCTTGTCAATAATTGCCAGGGGAGCATCACCAAGCTTTTTGGCAAAAGCTCTCGCCCTAGCGACTCCGCCAACATCCGGCGAAACCACAACAATATCCGTCAATTGCTTGCTCGCCAGATAATCCAAAAGCACTGGCGAACCGTAAACGTGATCGAAAGGAATGTCAAAATAACCTTGAATTTGAGCCGAGTGCAAATCCATCGCCAAAATGCGACCTGCCCCAGCTTCCGTAATCAAATTAGCCACTAATTTTGCAGTAATCGACTCTCTTCCGGCCGTTTTGCGGTCAGCCCTAGCATATCCGTAATAGGGAATGACAGCAGTAATTTGTCTAGCCGAAGCGCGGCGACAAGCATCGATCATAATTAACAATTCCATGAGGCGATCGTTTACCGGACAGCAAGTTGGCTGAATCAAGTAAACATCGCAACCCCGAATCGATTCTTGAATTTGAACGTAGAGTTCCCCATCAGCAAACCGCTTGCGAACCATCGGCCCCAAATCTATCCCCAGATAGCGAGCCACCTCTTGGGCGAGGGGAACATTAGCAGAACCGGAGAACAGCCGCAGACGGTCATGAGCGGAAACCGGCGGCTCGGGAAGCGGAAGCGGTAAAGTAGCAGAACGGATCACAGCAGGCCTCTTGCAGGACGTTTATTCCATCGCTATCTTACCATCTGAAACTAGAAATATTCAGCCAATTTTTTAATAGATTTAACTTTCGGGGCGACCACAAGTGTTAGGTTAGGCGAATTGAATAGGACTTGCAGAAATACCTCCGAGAAACCGGGTTTCTAGCCCACTTTCGGCACCCTCAACGGTCACAATCGGTTTTTACTTATTTTTATCCAGCAATAAAACTATAAATTATACTTGAATACCGTAGATTAACGGATAAATTACTTTTAAAAGGCATAATTTATTACTTTAAAGATAGAGTTTTCTGCGTAATTATGCTGTGTGACACCCCAGGGCGTGGAATGTGGGTTCTAGCGAACTCTGTACTGGCAGAAGTACGATCGCACTTCTGCCCCTACGTCTAAAAATTCTGGCGTGAGTCAATTTGGGGTCGAGGCTGGAAGTGCAGCCACCCAAAATTTAGTCGAAGACCGAAGGCATCCGGGTTTAATGCGAGAAAAATGCCACCAACAGGCAATAAACTTGAAAAATACTGTAAAAAAAGTTAAGAATCGGAGCATACTCCAGATTTTTGATATCGGGCAAAGCAAGGTAGAAATCGATGAGCTTAAGAGAACGCATTGACGCAGAAATCAAAGCAGCCATGAAGTCCAAGGACAAAGTTCGCTTGGAAACAGTTCGTGGCATCAAGAAATTTATTCTCGAAAAAGAAGTCAGCCTCCGTCCCTCCGGCCAAGACACGCTGACAGAAGCTCAAGAAATGGAAATTTTGATGCAAATAGCCAAACAGCGCCGGGATTCGATCGAACAATACCGCAAAGGTGGCCGCGAAGATTTAGTCGCACAAGAGGAGGCGGAGTTGGCAATTGTTGAAGAGTATTTGCCGGCGCAGATGTCAGACGAAGAGGTGAGTCAAGTCGTTGACGAAGTGATTGCCTCGGTTGGCGCTACTTCTGCAAAAGATATGGGCAAGGTGATGGGCAAGGCAATGCAGCAGCTTAAGGGCAAAGCAGACGGTAACAGAATTCAAGACATGGTGAAAGCAAAGCTTAGTCAGTAGTCAGTAGTCAGTAGTCAGTAGTCAGTAGTCAGTAGTCAGTAGTCAGTAGACATCTCCCATAAATAATCTCAAGCTTTATAGAGATTTATGGCTTAGGCCGAGGGGCGACAATTTATTAGGGCTAAGGCCAAAAAACCCGGTTTCTACGAAAAATCGTGCATTTCTCCCTTGAGATATTGACGCAGAAACCGGGTTTTCGATCGGATCTGCGGGTTACAACCTGTGTATTTTCGTGAAAAAACCCGGTTCCTGACCATCCTTGCGTCCAAGAATGTCAAAAAAATGTAAAATACTAACTTTGGTCGGGACTGGGAACTACAGACAGTGAAGTACGATCTTGAGCATTAAAGATTTAACATTCTAAGTCTGCCAGCGATCGTCTATTTTTAAACAGTTTCTACTTAAACTTATGCAGCCACCTATTGCTATTGGAACTCTCCTACAAAACCGCTACCGCTTGGTGAATATTTTAGGTCAAGGAGGATTTGGCCGGACTTATTTAGTAGAAGATTTGGGACGGTTTCAAGAACGCTGCGCCCTGAAGGAATTGATTCCGGTGCAAAGCGGGCCTTATGTTTTGGAAAAATCGAAGGAATTGTTTCAAAGAGAGGCGGCAATACTTTACCAAATTGGGCACCCACAAATTCCCCAGTTTCGGGCAATATTTGAAGAGAACCAGCGTTTGTTTTTAGTGCAGGATTACGTGGAAGGGATGACTTACCGCGAACTAATGCTCGATCGAACTTCAAATGGTCGCAGCTTCACCGAAGCCGAAGTATTGGTATTTATCCGGCAAATGCTGCCGGTACTGGCTCACATCCACGCCCGCGGCATCATCCACCGCGACATCTCCCCAGAAAATATCATCCGCCGGGAAAACGACCAGTTGCCGGTGCTGATTGACTTTGGAGTGGTGAAGGAACTCGCCACCAAAGTCCAGTCTCCCGAAGGAACAGCCCACGCGACAACTGTCGGTAAAATCGGCTACGCGCCGATGGAACAGTTGCAAAGCGGGCGGGCAACAGCCAGCAGCGACCTCTACGCTTTAGCCGTAACGGCGATCGTCCTGCTGACAGGCAAAGAACCGCAGGAATTGCTCGATCAAACAACGCTGCAGTGGAATTGGCAGCAGCAAGCGCAGGTGAGCACGGGTTTGGCTTTGGTGCTGAATCGGATGTTGAATCGGTCTCCGGGCGATCGATATCAATCTGTCAGCGAAGTCGCCCAAGCACTCGACGCCCAAACTAATCCTAAACCTAACCCGCCAACTGTACCGCCCGCGCCAGCAGTAGTAGTGCCGACAAACCCTTCGCTAATAGCAACGGTGGCCGTGGGCAGGCCGCCAGAGCCCGCCGCCCAGAGTTCCCCCCCGCCAAACCAGCCAGACCCTTTAAGTGAGCCTGTTGGCGGCTCTTTTTGGGACAATCCCATCGCTGCGATCGGACTGCTGGCCGGCTTAGTAATCTTGACGGGCTTTGGTTCCTGGGCTTTAGTCGGCTCATTTCTCAACAATTCGCGCCCCAAACCCACTCCGACAGCGCCAGCACTCATAAATCCGACGCCGACACTAACTCCGATACCAAACCCGCTACCTTTGCCGACCCCAACCCCCCAACCTTTGCCAACCCCAAGCCCAGAACCTTTACCAGAACCAAGCCCAGAACCTTTACCAGAACCAAGCCCAGAACCTTTACCAGAAACAAGCCCAGAACCTTTACCAGAACCAAGCCCAGAACCTTTACCAGAACCGAACCCAGAACCTTTGCCGGAACCAAGCCCAGAACCAAGCCCAGCGCCAACTCCGGCACCAAAACCGACGCCAGCGCCGACTCCCGCACCAACTCCCGCACCCAAACCGGCGCCCGCACCAACTCCCGCACCCAAACCAACACCCGCACCATCGCCAACACCCGCGCCAACACCCGCGCCATCACCGGAACCGGAACCAACACCCGCACCGTCGCCGGAACCGGAACCAACACCCGCACCGTCACCGGAACCGGAACCAACACCCGCGCCGTCACCGGAACCGGAACGAACACCCGCGCCGTCGCCGGAACCAGCACCAACACCCGCACCATCGCCAGAACTCTAAACTTCTGGCAAAATTCCCCTAGACTGAGGTTGAGGCCAATTACTTGTTAGCTATTTGTCAATGAACTCGCTGCTAATTGCTGGAACTGATACCGACGCGGGCAAAACTGTTTTGACCAGCGCTCTGGCTGCTTATTGGCAAATGTATTTTCCCGATCGCAGTTTGGGAATTATGAAACTCATGCAAACAGGAACGGGCGATCGCGAACTCTACACCCGTTTGTTTTCTCTCGACCAATCCCCCGAAGAACTCAATCCGCTGCACTTTGATGCGCCTCTAGCACCACCAATTGCAGCCGAACGGGAGGGGAGACGTATCGAACTCGAAAAGGTCTGGACGGCTTGGCAAAGCCTCTCTGAGCGCAAGGATTTTGTGTTGGTGGAAGCTTTGGGAGGGCTGGGATCGCCTGTAACGTGGGAACTGACGGTGGCCGATATTGCTAGGGATTGGCGGCTGAGAGGGGTTTTGGTAGTACCTGTGAAGTTGGGGGCGATCGGGCAAGCTGTGGCGAATGTTGCTCTCGCCAAACACACTGGTTTTAAGCTCAGAGGAATTGTGCTCAATTGCGTTAAAGCTTATTCTGAACAAGAAATTGCCGATTTAGCGCCCGTTGATTTGATCCAGTCGCTGACTCAAATACCTGTGTTGGGTATTTTGCCCCATTTAGATGACCCGACTGACCTTGCTAAATTAGCTAAAATTGCTTCAGATTTAGATTTAGAACAGTTACTGCCAGGGGTTAATTTAGTTCCTCAGACTTCTAAATAACCCTATTCTCAACACCTCTCTTTCTCATTCTTCTCTTCCTCTGCGTACTCTGCGTCCTCTGCGGTTCATAAAAAAAAATTCCTGCACAAATCAGATAGGATTGAAGAAGATTTTATTTTAACCGCAGAGAGCGCAGAGAGCGCAGAGAAAGAGCAGAGAGAGTTTCACAAATTATTCATTCTGAATAGCTATAAGGAGAATAAAAAATGGTTTCTACTTTACCGAATTTAACCTCTGTCGATTTATCTCAGTTGCGGCTGGAAATTAGAAATTTGCAGCCTCTGCTAGTCGAATGGCGTCGCCTTTTGCACCAAAGGCCGGAATTGAGTTTTGAGGAAAATTTAACGGCGGAGTTTATATCACAAAAGTTGCAGGAATGGGGAATAGATCATGAAACTAATATTGCTCAAACTGGTATTGTCGCCACTATAGACAGCGGCAAACCGGGGCGGGTTTTGGCAATTCGAGCTGATATGGATGCTTTGCCGATTCAAGAGGAAAATGAGGTGGATTATCGATCGCAGCATGATGGAATTATGCACGCTTGCGGCCACGACGGCCACACTGCGATCGCCCTCGGTACTGTTTGTTATCTCGCCCAGCACAAACACAGCTTTTCTGGTAAAGTAAAATTTATCTTTCAGCCCGCCGAAGAAGGGCCAGGAGGCGCAAAACCGATGATTGAAGCGGGAGTTTTGAAGAATCCTGATGTTGATGCGATCGTCGGCTTGCATTTGTGGAACAATCTACCTTTGGGCACTGTAGGCGTCCGCAGCGGCGCGTTGATGGCGGCTGTGGAAGTTTTTGACTGCACGATTTTTGGCAAAGGTGGACACGGCGCAATGCCACATCAGACTGTGGACTCGATCGTAGTTACAGCCCAAATTGTCAGCGCTTTGCAGGCAATCGTCGCGCGGAACATTGACCCGATCGACTCAGCGGTAGTAACTGTCGGCAAATTCCACGCAGGCCACACCCACAACGTCATTGCCGATACCGCTCAAATCGGTGGCACGGTGCGCTATTTCAATCCTGCATATCAAGGTTATTTTGACAAGCGAATCGAGCAAGTAATTGCCGGAATTTGTCAGAGTCACGGGGCTAATTACCAATTAGATTATTGTGCGCTTTATCCGCCAGTTATTAATGATTCGAGAATAGCTGAATTGGTGCGCGACGTGGCAGAATCCGTTGTCGAAACTCCTGCAGGAATCGTTCCAGAATGTCAAACAATGGGCGGCGAGGATATGTCGTTCTTTTTGCAAGAAGTTCCAGGTTGCTATTTCTTTTTAGGTTCAGCAAATCCAGAGAAAAACTTGGCTTACCCGCACCATCACCCGCGTTTTGATTTTGATGAAACTGCGCTGGGGATGGGTGTAGAAATGTTTGTGCGCTGCGTGGAAAATTTTTGTGTGAATCAATGAAAGATTGTGTCATCCGGTGGGGGCGGGTTTATGAGATTATTGATTTTAGGCAATGATAGTTTGTAAAACCCGCCCCTACAGCAATCATATCTATTTAACCGGATCTCTTGCACCCGCCGTCACAAAACTGTAGGGGCGGGTTCACCAAAAGATTTAAAGAATGCAGACAGCTTAAATAAACCCGCCCCCACCCCACGCGAGAGTCTTTTTACCGAGTTTGAAAAATATTCTGCACCATTTTTTTATCTACACTCGCCGCCGCCTTATCCAATTCGGCAATCTCCCCGGAGTCCAACTCCCACCCCAAAGCACCAATATTATCCCTCGCCTGTGCCGCAGATTTCGCCCCCGGAATCGGAATAGTTTCTTTGCAGATGCACCAGTTGATTGCTACCTGCGAAACAGTCTTGTTTCTGAATGCCGCTATTTCTCGTAAACATTCCAAAAGCGATCGCATTCCCGGAAGTAGCTGCTTGCACGCCAAACCTCGGATACCTTTAGGAAGAGAGCCATTTTCCGAGTATTTACCCGTCAGCAACCCCAAGGCTAGAGGACTGTAAGCAATCAATTTTATCCCCAATTCATCGCAAACATCTTTCAATCCGAGTTCTGTCACCGGATAGGTGGAAAGTAGCGAATATTGCACTTGTAAAGTAACAATAGGAATTTGGCGATCGCTAAATTTCCGATGCACCCATTTCAGCCGTTTCGGCCCGTAATTAGACAAGCCCACTCCCTTGACCAATCCTTGCTCGTAAAGGTCAGCCAAACCGTCTAAAAGAGCCCCCTCTTGCCAAGGTGCGTAATTGGCTGTAGACCAGTGCATTTGCACCAAATCTACATTTTTTCCGAGCCGCGCAGCAGAGGCTTTGCAAGCCGATATCATTGATTGTCGCGTCAGCCTCCAAGGATAAGCAGCCAGTTTTGTCGCAATACAAATACTGTCTTTGTTTGCACCTTGATATTGTTGAGAAAACTGCCCCAAAAGCTGTTCACTGCGTCCGTTTAATTTCCCTGTTCCGTAAGAGTCGCCGGTATCGAATAAAGTGACACCGCTGCTGACGCAAAGATTGAAAACGGCTTGCAATTCCTCGTCCATACTTTCATTGTAGCCCCAGAGGAATCTGTTGCCCCAGGCCCAAGTGCCGCAGCCCATTTTTGGAAGTAAAATTTTTTGGTTAGTTGGCATTTTTTTTAGTGTTGTTGTTGGTAATACGGATATTTTATAGGAACATAATTCGGTATCCCCTAGCCCCCAGTAGAGCTGTTTCATTCTGCCACAGGCCGCCAGGGACTCAAGTCCCTGTCTAATAGCATAAGTCGGTTAAAACCGACTCAAATAGTAATCTCAATTTTGAAAATTAGAGTTACACATATAAGCTAAACAGCTTGTTCGGTGCTAACTCTATACAAAAACAGCTTTGATAGAATTGCTACAGTCGTCTTTAGACGACTTGAGCTATGAGACAGGGGTTTAAACCCCTGTCGGACTGTCGGACTAATTGCACAGCCTACAAAATTACCAATGACTGATGACTCTTTAATTCTTTTACGTGGTTGGCGAAGGCGAAGGTGGGCTGTTTTTGGTAGGTTGCTCTGGCTTAGCTTTGGGGTCGGGTTTGGGTGGCGCAGGTGGAGGGAAATTCGCCGCGCGTCGGGGTATTTGTAGCGCTGTTCGGAATGCAGAAGACGGGAAGAAAGCACTAAATTGAGAAAGTCTAACTGCTAGAGGTTCTGGTGCATATTCCCACAAGCTTTCGTAGTAGAAGAAAGCGACGCCTAAGCCGTATCCTTGGACTGCTTGCACCTGAGATTTAATTTGCTGAATCGGTACGGGGTTATTTCTCAAACCAGTCATAATCCCAACTCCGGTGGGAATCTTTTGCTGTGCTTCTTGCATTTCTGGACGGTTAATTTTGTCCACAAATGATTCTAAATTGGGACGGTACACTTGCACGATTAGCTCGTCGGCAATATCCAAACGCACCCAAGTCAGCCAATCTTGCAGGTGATGTTTATAAGCAAACTCGTAGTAATTGGGAGAAATTGAGAAAATTGCATGGGGTTTTACTGCTTTGACAGCTTGATTTAGCTGCGACATAAAAGCGGTAATTTTATTGGCTCGCCATTGCACCCATGCTGGGTTTTGAAAATCTTTGGGCGGAGCTTTTTTTGTTTCTTTGGTATACAAAGCAACTGTGTACTCATCGTATCCAAATTCCGACGGCAAACTCATGTGATCGTCAAATTGAATGCCGTCGGCGTTATATTTAGTGGTGATTTCTAGTACGAGTTCGGTAATGAATTGCTGAACTTCTGGATGAAAGGGATTGAGCCAAACTACTTCCCCACCTGCACCGTTTGATGTTTGGCTGCCGTCCTGTTTTTGTGTCAGCCAATCGGGATGATTTAAGGCTAATTCTGAGGTGGGAGGAGCCATGAAACCAAACTCAAACCAAGGAATTACTAGCAGGCCTTGGCGGTGAGCTTGAGCGATTAAATCGGCGATCATATCCTGTCCTTCTAACCCTCTGTAAACAAAGGGTTGAATGTCTTTTTGCTGCGCTACATTGCTGGGATACATTGCATACCCAGAATTCCAGACAACGGGATAGATTGTGTTGAAATTTAACCGTTTTAGTTTGCTGACAGCATCTCCTAGTTTGCGACGATCTCTGAGGATGTCTTTGTCGTTTGTCGTCATCCAAACGCCGCGAATTTCCTGGCGGGGTTGCTGGGCGATCGCCGGAATGAAGTGGTTCGCCAGCAATACTATAATGAATGAGAGGGCAAACAGAAGCGGGAAAAAAGTTTTAATCGATCGCTGCCAACTGCGCGGAATGATGCGTAATGTCATAGTTTTAAATGGTGGGTTAGCTATTGAAACACACCCCGGCATAATTTGGTGATAAAATTTGCTCGCTCTACAGTCTACAGCCATTGGCGCTGAATGTGGGATCGGTTAACTGAAATGGGTGAATTGATGTTATGCGATCGCAACTGAGCTCAGTATAATCTCTGAGACAGAGGGTAAGTGACAGCATTCTGTCTAACTGCTGGGAAATCATTAATTACGCACTGCAAGCTCTCCTGACCGGACAGTGCGGCCCAAGGAGTGCAAGTGCTGTACAATATCGGGGAAAAGAACATCTCGATCGAACATCTGTAATTGTGAAAGATTTAGTGTTAATTGGCGGCGGTCACAGTCATGCTATCGTATTAAAAATGTTCGGTATCAAACCGCTGCCGGGAGTGCGTTTGACTCTGATTAGCGACGTGCTGCACGCGCCTTATTCGGGGATGCTGCCGGGGCACGTTGCCGGGTTTTACGATTATGATGAATGTCACATCGATTTGCGATCGCTCGCGGAATTTGCCGGGTGTCAAATATTAATCGATCGGGCGATCGCGATCGACCTTAACAAAAATTTAGTTATTTGTCAAACTTGCCCTCCGATTAATTTTGATGTGCTTTCTGTGGATATCGGCAGCACTCCTGCGACTTTATCTGTACCGGGTGCTGCAGAATATGCAATTGCAGCTAAACCCGTACCGGAGTTTTTAGCTAGCTGGAATCAGTTAATTTCCGAAAGGAAAAACCATCCCCAAAAACCGCTGCGGATAGCGATTGTAGGCGGCGGTGCAGGCGGCGTAGAATTAGCATTAAATATGCAATCTAGATTGGGGAAGGAAGAAGGAAGAAGGAAGAAGGAAGAAGGAAGTGGGAAGAAGGAAGTGGGAAGAAGGAAGTGGGAAGAAGGAAGTGGGAAGAAGGAAGTGGGAAGAAGGAAATTTAGAAAATTTATTATCAGAAATTCATTTGTTTCACAGCGGCGCTGAATTAATGCCTGCACATAACCATCGAGTGCGTCACCGCATTCAAGAAATTTTTATCAGTCGCGGTATTCAATTGCATTTAAAGGAAAAAGTCTGTGCTGTAGAAAAGATTAAGAGAGAAACCACTTGCCAAATCCCAATTACTGATTACCAAATTTCATGTAAATCTGGTTTAAAATTAACGTGCGAGAGCATTTTTTGGGTGACACAAGCATCGGCAGCCAATTGGATAAGAGAATCCGGTTTAGCAGTAGACTCCAACGGCTTTATGCAAGTCAACGATTGCCTGCAATCAGTCTCTCATCCCAACGTATTTGGGGCGGGCGATATCGCTGCGATGGTTAATTATCCCCGTCCCAAAGCAGGCGTGTTTGCCGTGCGTCAGGGCAAACCGCTGTTTGAAAATTTGCAGCAGTTTTTATTTGGAAAACCGCTGAAACCCTTTGTACCGCAAGAACAATACTTAGGGTTAATTGGTACTGGGAATAAAAGGGCGATCGCATCTCGCGGATCTTTCATGTGGGAATCGGCGCTGCTGTGGTACTGGAAACATTGGATCGATCGCCAATTTATGCAAAAATTTAGCAATCTACCCAAAACCCGCAATATTAAATAGCAATACCTTCCGATCTAATCTCCTCTTCCTCTGTTTCCTCTGCGTCCTCTGCGGTAAATAAAAAAAGTCTTATTCAAAAACCCTTTAAGCTTGCTATAGTAATATCAGAAGTCAGAAAAACTAACTATGTTCAGAAAAATTGGATTTTGGCTGATTTGGATTGCATTTAGCACCTACGCCTTTGTATTTGCACCACCCGACAGCCCAGAAAAAACCATTACACTAATTACCAATCTTTCCACAGGCAAAATAGCAGACATCAACCCTTTAATTGTAGCGTTGTTCAACATCATGGGAGTCTGGCCGCTCATCTACAGTTGCGTCTTATTTGCTGACGGCAGGGGCCAGAAAATACCTGCATGGTTATTCGGCGTTTTATCCTTTGGCGTCGGCGCCTTTGCCTTGCTGCCTTATTTAGCCCTGCGCGAACCGAATCCAGAATTTTGCGGTCATAAAAATATCTTTTTAAAGATATTAGACTCCCGTTTTACTGGAATTTTCTTAACCTTAGCTGCTGTTGGTTTAGTTGCCTTTGGCTTGACAAAAGGCGATTGGTCTGATTTTATTGGACAGTGGCAAACCAGCCGCTTTATCCATGTAATGAGTTTAGATTTTTGTATGCTTTGCCTACTATTTCCTGCATTATTAGGAGACGATATGGCGCGCCGAGGAATGCAGAGTTCTATAGCATTTTGGGCAGTAACATTAGTGCCACTTTTCGGGCCGCTGGCTTATCTGTGCACGCGCCAACCGCTGCCGGAAACTAATAGTAAAACTGTTACAAATTAGACAGCAGTGCAGGGAATGCTCAGTTTAATCTAGGAATCAATCACAAGTAATCAGATAAGAAACAGGCAAGATGCCTGTTTCACAATAAGTAAGTAAGTTTTATTGTGGGCCGTTGCTCCTAGCCCGCCCATGAAACACGGATTACAAATAGTGCCAAATCTGAGTATTAATCTAAATAATTATCTCCCAGTCTCTAGCAAATGAAAAAATTTCCTATTGTTGGCATCACAACATACAACCGCTGTCCAGCAGGCGAATATCGCTTAAATGGAACTTATATTGATGCAGTTCAGGCGGCTGGTGGAATTCCGATTTTACTGCCGCCCAATCAATTAGATCCGGCTAGTATTTTTGATGCAGTAGATGGTTTGATTTTTTCCGGGGGCGGAGATATCAACCCAGAACTTTATGGCGGTTATGTCGATCGCACAGTTTACTCAGTTAATGCAGAACGCGACAATTTTGAATTAAGCTTAGCAAAGCTAGCTTTGAAGGCTGACATACCTGTGTTGGGAATTTGCCGAGGAATGCAAATGCTGAACGTAGCCAGCGGCGGCAGTTTGGTGATTCACGTACCGGATGCTTACGGAGACGAGGTTAATCACGGATCGGGAATTCCCCCGCGTGCGATCGAGCATACCATTGAAATTGAGCCAAACAGTCGGCTAGCAAAAATTATGGGAAAAACTTCAACAACAGTTGTTTCCTGGCATCATCAAGCAGTGCGAAAGGTAACATCCGATTGGCAAATAGTAGCCGATGCACCTGACACTTTGGTAGAAGCAATGGAGCACTGCTATCACCCTTGGATGATAGCAATTCAATGGCACCCAGAAATGTCGCCAAACTGTTCGGTAAACTCTCGAATTTTTCGGGCTTTCGTAGAAGCAGCCGCTTCAAGATTGATAAATTCTACCAAGTCAGCATCAAAGGCAATTCCGACATTTTTATAGTCACTTATTCTTGATAGTCAGTATCTATTTCAATATCCAGGGTATCTTCATCTATTCTGACATACAGAACATTCGGGCGACAGCAAACCTGACAATCTTCGATATAAGATTGCTCCATACCACCGCTGATATCAACAAAAGTTGTACTCGGTTCGCCGCAGAAAGCACAGTAATATTCAGCCGTTGTTTGCATCTTTTTCGCACTCTCTTTTTGTGACTTCGTGGCGGTAGCGAAACATATCTGTTAACCGCATTTCTACCCACCAACCTAACAGCAAATCGACAATCGGGCCGCCCGGTATCGAAAATGCGATCGCATCTGTCAATCTAGTCTGGCCATTTTCTGAGGTAAACTCGTGTCGGTGAGTCCAACGTGCCATCGGCCCCTCAGTTTGTTCATCAACAAACAAGCGGTATTGTTCGCACTCAGTGTGAGTCGCCACCCATTTTACAGGAATCGGCCCCAATAACAGGCGAAATTCTGATACAGCACCCACATCGAGTCCCCCTTCGCGGCGAATGATTTTCACCGGTTGCCAAGGCGGAGTCAAAAGTTGCAGAATGTCCGGCATTTCGTGAAAGTTCCAGACTGTTTCAACGGTGGCATTAATTAGGGATGAATATCGAAAATTAGGCATTTTGTAGATTAAGTTAAACAGTTATTTGCGATCGCGTTTCAGCATTTGCAGTATTATCCTCTGTATCAGTACAAACGGCAACAGTTAGTTTCAATCCCAAAGCATTCAGCCAAGTTCCCAGATTGTAAATAGCATCGCTTCCTTGCTGCGAGAGCAATTCATCCAGTTTTTTTAAGTGCAATTCATATTGTTCAGGAGTCATTTTTGGTTGACCGAGAGCTTCTGCTACATCGCCCAGAGCAAGTTTCAGCAATTCAGGTTCCGGGTCGATTTCCTCTATAGTCGCCGTTATATAGGCGGCTGACAATGCCGGGTTTTTTCTCAGAGATTCAATCAAAAACGGATGATCTGGAATACTTTTAGCCATTGTTTTAAATCCTGTTGTAATCTGTCCAGTATTCTTTTGCTTGGAGGATATCTCGGTTTTGAGTGCTTTTATCTCCACCGCAGAGGAGAAGCACAATTGTTTTTCCAACTTGCCCAAAATAGATTCGGAAACCAGGGCCATAGTCTATTCTGAGTTCGCAAACTCCTTCTCCCACTGAACGATAGTCTCCCAAATTACCAGTTACAGCCCGATTTAGCCTAGATCGAATCTTTGCTTGAGTGTTTGTATCTTTGAAGGAATCAAACCACTCAGCGAAAGGTACTCTGCCATCTGAGGTGACATAACGCTGAATTTCCCTGGGTTGGACTTCTGGCATAATTGTATTATAGTATGTCGCTCCTGATCTTATCTTGTTAATTTAGCTTTCGATATACTTACTTGCAAAGATGCGATCCTCTTCGAGGGCTTCGCTAACGCACTTTCGCATCCCGCTATTTCCTAAGTCGTCAACTGCAAATCCTCCATCTTAAAATGACTCATCGCCTCAGCCAAATGCTTCTTCAAAGTCGCTTCCGGTAGCGGCCCTTTCAAATGACTCCAAGGCAAAACCTGATCCAATTCCCACTCTTGAAAAACATAAAAATCCATCTCCGGCAACTGTCCCCGCAACTCCTTAAAAGCCCGTCGATAACTGCCCAAAGTATCGCCGTAATGCCGCACTAATTCCAATAGCCGAGACAAGCGCCGATCGCCCTTTGACAACAAACCCTGAATCACCGACCAGTTATAGCTTTCAGGTCTAAAATCTAAACCTAACTTCCGCAATTCTTTATCTAAAAACTTCAGCCTCTTCTCCGCATCTTTATTCACTCCCAACCACTGAAAAGGAGTGTGAGATTTCGGAACAAAAGTGCTGCATCCCAGAGTCAACCGCAAACCGGGAACAGCTTTTCTAATCGCCCGCATCATCGCCACCGTCTCCTCTAAATCCTCCATCTCTTCACCGGGAATTCCCGCCATCCCGTAAAGTTTAATTCCCTTTAAGCCGCCAGCCTTAGCATTGATAGCAGCTTGAATAATTTCGTCATTTGTGAGTTTTTTATTGACGATTTTGCGGAGGCGATCGCTCCCGCTTTCCACCGCAATAGTCACAGATTTGCTGTCTCTGTTGGTCAATATTTCTGCTAGCTTAACTGTCACCGTATTCGTCCTTACCGAAGAAAGACTCAGCCGCACGCCGTCGTATTTCGGATGATTCAAATGATCCAGCAACGCTTCAAATTCCGGGTGCTGAGTCACCGAAGCACCCAACAAACCCAAACGATTAGTCACAGCTAAACCGCGATCGATCGCCGGAATTAGCGAATCCTCCAAACTCGCAGTTCTAAACGGCAAAGTCAGATAACTTGCCAAACAAAAACGGCACATTTCTGGACAACTACGAACCACTTCCACCATGTAAATATTTTCCCACGCCGCTTTTTCTGTCACCACAGTGGAAGCAGATAAAGTATTGCCCCGATAAGTCTGTTTTTCAACCATACTGGGAATTGCCGAATCGACAGGCTGAATCGATTTAATACCCTCAGTCGCATCCAGATAAGTTACTTCGTACAAACTGGGAACGTAAACTCCCGGAACTTGGGCTAAATGCCGCAATTTAGTTTGTCTGTCGGCGGTACGGACTTCTTTATAAGCATCAATAAAATTGTCAATGAGATGTTCCCCATCTCCCAGCAAAATCACATCAAAAAAATCGGCAAAAGGTTCTGGATTCGCCGTAAAAACCGGGCCACCGCCGAATACTATGGGATGATTATCCGTTCGTTTAGACGCCCAAATCGGAATTTCTAGAGATTCCAATAAATTGAGAATATTTACATAGTCTAGTTCCCAAGAAAGCGAAAATCCCAGTAATTCTGGATGTCGGGGAAGTTGTTCGCGGATATCAGTAAATAAACGGCCCACTTCAATATCCGATCGCACAGCCAAAGTTGCCCACACTATCTGATAGCCGAGACTGGTAATACCCACCGTGTACTCGTTGGGAAAAGCAAAAATAGTCGGGATAGCATCAGCATCGGGGGTTGCTGGGGCAAATAGTAAGCGTTCTTGGGCAAAGGGATTAGGATTCACGGGCAAATTTAGTTTTAACAATAGGTTTGTTCTTATCTCATTTTAAGCCATTTCCAAAGTCATTGTAGGGTGGGTCAGGCTTGAATGTGGCGACCACAAACTAAGGATCTCCCCGCTGACGCACCCTACAGTTAGTTAGCTGTTACATCCGTTACATCCGAAGAAAGCGAATCGGTTGGCGAACTTCCTTCTTGCTTCTTCAAATTTACTCTGAAATAGAATTGCGATCGTCCTGACTTTTCGGAGTCGGCGGTTCACTGTGAAAAGTTGCAATCAGCAAACAGATAATCCCAGCATTAATAAACACATCGGCTAGATTAAATACGGGGAACCGAATGATCCGAAAATCGATAAAATCTACAACATGGCCCGAAACAAATCGATCGATCCCGTTCCCCAGTGCTCCCCCCAAAATCAAACCGTAGCCAGCTTGTTCCCAGCGGTTAATTCGCGGCCCGAACCAAGCCAGCACAATCAATCCCACACTAACGCCCAAAGACAGCCAGCGCAACCAAATCGCCCCGCCATTGCTGAACAGACTAAAAGCCGCACCGGTATTAACAACATAAGTGAAGTGAAACACCCCAGGTAACAGCGGCTGCGTCTGCGGAGGAACCGTCAAGTCAAAATTTTGCACCACCCACAACTTAGTCAGGTGGTCTAAAACTAAACTGATAACAGCAGCAACCCAGAACAAGGGATTTCTTTTAAAACGCATGAATTAAGCAATAGAAAATAGGGCATCGGACATGAGAGAATTTACTCCAATCTCACTTGTCATTGCGAGCAGAATGCAGTGGATCAAAGCAATCCCAGCCGCAGCGAGATGACTCTCCCGTTTCGCAATGTATAGTATAACCTTATTTTGCACAATTACCAGTTACCTCTTCCTTCTTCCCTCTTCCTTCTTCCTTCTTCCCTCTTCCTTCTTCCCTCTTCCTTCTTCCTTCTTCCTTCTTCCTTCGCAATTAATAAAACATCAAGCGGCGTAAAGTAAATGACAGCACTGCGATCGCACAAACTACCGCCAATTGTCCCGGCAGAGGATAAACCGAATATTTAAGAATCTCATCGAATAAAGGTGTTTTTTTTGCCGGAGGCAGCCAGTAAGTAAAAATTAGATAAATTAAGCCGATCGCGTGAACAGTGAACAAACCGCACAAACAGCTAAAAGCCATAGATTCCAGTCGCGAAGCCACCTTAAAAGCCACCCAGCCGCACACCCAAGCACCAGGAACAAAACCCAGCAAATACCCAAAACTCGCTTCTTTGAGATAGCCGATGCCGCCGCCTTGAGAAAAAACTGGCCACAAAGTTAATCCTAATGCCAAATAAGCAATTTGCGAGAGAGCCGCAGCATTTTTCCCCCCCATGCAGCCTACTAGCAAGACGGCTCCAATTTGATAGGTAACACCTAAAGAGTATGCCTGAAGTCCTCGATCGTCCCACAACCCAATAGGAATTGTGACAGATGCAGGCAAAAAAGTGCCTCCTATCGTCAGGAGCAAACCAATAACAGCCCAGATTAATTCAATAGGAGCAGGCATTATAGCAGAAGGAAGAAGAAAGAAGGAAGAAGAAAGAAGGAAGACCGAAGTTGCAATCGACCGTTTATGTTTGTGCAATTAAGAACGTCCTAACCGTCAGGGCGGTTGCTATATCATCAAACGGCATTCCTCAGAAGGTATTTGTCCGATGCAAGCTTCAATGCCCCCAGCTTTTAAATTCTTAATAGTAGCACCACTGTCAAAATAACCACCATTGTATGGTTTTCTGGTTCTCAAGCCTGGATATTGTGATAATTTAATGGGGAATTTTTCGTGATCGGGCGATCGAATCCTGGTTTCCGTACAAATCTATTTTGCCTTTATCTTAGAAAATCACCCTTGTCAAGCTCATCAATTAATAATATTAATTAATATTAAATTGCCATTAAGTGTAAAGATTCTTAACCTAACCTTTACTTTTGCGCGCTATGCTGATGCGGGAGACCCATATAACGATCGCAGATTTTTTATACCTATGCTTTTTCGTCTCAACTTGATTAATTCAAACCGTCTGACTACTGCAATTTCCGCTATGGCGATCGCCCTCAGTGTAGCAGCTTGCGGCAGCGGCAGCACAACCACAAGCAGCAGCCCCAGCCCCGGCGACACCGCAGCATCCCCCGGCGCTTCCCCCGTTGCAGCCACCGGCACAGCGGAAAACACCAAACTCGCCCTAGCCTCAGACGTAGCCATCACCGCAGCCGGCGCCTCATTCCCCGCCCCCCTTTACCAGCGTTGGTTTCAAGACTTCAACAAAATCAACCCCAAAGTACAAATTAACTATCAATCAGTAGGCAGCGGCGCCGGAGTCGAACAATTTACCAAAGGCACAGTAGACTTTGGGGCCAGCGACACCGGCATGAAAGACGACGAAATCGCCAAAGTTCCAGCAGACAAAGGCGTGATACTGCTGCCCATGACAGCCGGCAGCATCGTCCTGGGCTACAACCTGCCAGACTTAACCGAACCACTGAAACTGCCACGGGATGTGTACGCAGATATCTTCGCCGGTAAAATTACCAACTGGAACGATCCCAAAATTGCAGCGGCCAACCCGGGCGCTAAATTGCCAGACCAAGCCATCACCATCGTCCACCGTTCCGACGGTAGCGGTACCACCGCCGTCTTCACCAAACACCTGAGTGCCATCAGCCCCGACTGGAAAAGTGCAGTAGGCGACGGCAAAACAGTACAGTGGCCCGTAGGCGTAGGCGCCAAAGGCAACGAAGGCGTCACAGCCCAACTCCTGCAAACCGTTGGCAGCATCGGCTACGTAGAATACGGCTATGCCAAAAACAACAATCTCAAATTTGCGTCTTTGGAAAACAAAGCAGGCACATTTGTAGTACCTAACGACGAGTCAGCTTCTCAAGCTTTAGCGACTGTGCCGCTGCCGGAAAACCTGCGAGCATTTATCGAAGACCCCGAAGGCGCTCAATCCTATCCAATTGTCACCTACACTTGGATGCTCGTCCCCAAAACAGTTACTGACCCCAACAAAGCCAAAACCATCGAGGCAATGGTTGAATACGGCTTAACTGAAGGTCAAAAAGTTAGTTCCGAATTGGGCTACGTTCCTCTGCCCCAAAACGTTAGAGAAAAAGTAGCCGCGGCCGCAGACGGCATCAGCCCAGACTACAAGATTGAGGTTGCCAAATAGTAATTGAAGGAAGAAGGAAGAGGGAAGAAGGAAGAAGGAAGACGGAAGAAGGAAGACGGAAGAAGGAAGAAAAAAAGAGAGATATTTCTGTAGGGGCGGGTTTTACCAGAAATATTTGTTGAAAACTCAGGGGATTAATAAACCCGCCTCTCTTTGATTTTATTTATGGTCTTTCTTTCTGCTTCCTTCTAGCTTTTTCCGAAACAGGCTATTTTCGGCTACTATATATTTGGTTTTTTTTTCTATGCTTTCAGATAATCACAGCCCTCAATCAGAGAGCCGATCGCGCTCTGGGGCAGAAAAATCCTTAGATCAAGGCTTTATCTGGCTGACTCGGATTTTGGGAATAGGAGTTGGTGTAATTTTGCTGGTAATCGCGCTCACAGTTGGTTACAGGGCTTTACCTGCGATTCAACAGTACGGTTTGGGCTTTCTGGTTGGTAGTGATTGGAATCCGGTTAAGGAAGAGTACGGCGCGCTGCCGATGATTTACGGGACGATCGTCAGTTCGGCGATCGCGCTCCTAATTGCAGTACCATTAGGAGTAGGGACTGCCATTTTCTTGAGCGAGGACTTTCTGCCGCTGCCAGTGCGTACAGCTTTGGTTTTTTTAGTAGAACTTTTAGCCGCCATTCCCAGCGTAGTCTACGGTTTGTGGGGAATTGCTGTATTGATTCCCATGATTACCACTCTCGGCAAGTTTCTCAACGGCACTTTCGGATGGCTGCCGATTTTTAGCACCCCGCCAGTGGGTCCGGGAATGTTACCAGCAGGAGTAATTTTGGGAATCATGACTTTGCCGATTATTACTGCTATCTCCCGCGACTCTTTGGCAAGTCTCCCGCCCGAATTGCGGCAAGCATCTCTCGGTTTAGGAGCTACTCGGTGGACAACAATTTTTAGAGTGCTCGTACCGGCGGCTTTTTCCGGTATTGTCGGCGGAATTATGCTTGGGCTCGGTCGCGCGATGGGAGAAACAATGGCTGCGACTCTGTTAATTGGCAATTCCAATCAGTTAAGTCTTTCTGTGCTAGCTCCGGCAAATACTATTGCTTCTCTGATGGCAAATCAGTTTGCAGAAGCCTCCGGGTTGCAAGTAGCAGCTCTGATGTACACGGGGCTAATTCTGTTTATTCTGACGCTGATTGTTAATATTTTGGCAGAGTGGATTGTTTCTCAAGTAAGAGCGAAGTACAACTAGAAATTGGCAGCAATTTCCTACATAATTTTAGTTTATGTCAAATAGCGTCTCCGATGAGAATCCTTTTGGATCGAAAATAGGAAGTTTGAAGAAGGTTAAAAACAGCCCACAAGCGCTGTTTAGTCTGGGTATGACTGTAGTAAGTGGATCTGCTTTGGCAATCACTCTGCTACCTTTGTTTGCAGTGCTTTCCTACGTCACAGTACAAGGTTTCAATCGCCTGAATTTAGACTTGTTTACCAAGCTGCCACCGCCGCCCGGACTATCGGGAGGCGGTATTGCTAATGCAATTCTCGGTACATTGATGACGGTGGGAATTGCTTCTTTAATTGCTGTTCCTTTTGGTGTATTGGCAGCCGTTTATTTGTCGGAATTCAGCAGCGGCCAAATCGCTCGCTGGGTGCGCTTTGCTACTAATGTCCTCAGCGGCGTTCCTTCGATTATTGCAGGGGTATTTGCCTACGGTTTGTTCGTGGTAAATATGGGAGGTTTTTCGGCAATTGCAGGGGGTGCGGCGCTGGCTGTGCTGATGTTGCCGACGATTGTGCGGACTACTGACGAAGCTCTACAAATCGTCCCGCAAGATATTAGATGGGCGTCGGTTGGTGTGGGTGCTTCTAATTATCAGACGGTGTTGCAGGTGGTTTTGCCTGCGGCAATTCCGGCTATTTTAACGGGTGTGACTCTGGCAATTGCTCGCGCTGCTGGAGAAACTGCTCCTTTGATTTTTACGGCGCTGAATTCGCCTTTTTGGCCGGCAGGATTTGATAAGCCAACTCCGAGTCTTTCGGTTTTGGTGTATAACTTTGCAACGGTGCCTTTTAAGGCACAGAAAGAATTGGCTTGGGCTGCATCTTTGATTTTGGTGTGTATGGTGTTGCTGACGAGTATTCTTTCTCGCTGGGCTACTCACAAAAAAGTGTATTAATCAGTTGACAGTTGACAGTTGACAGTTGACAGTTGTCAGTTGTCAGTTGTCATTGGTCAGTTCTCATTGGTCATTTGTCATTGGTCATTTGTAAAATTCGATTGGAGTATTAACTGTATGATGGATTTAGACAAGCAAACGGAAACAATTTTACGGACAGAAAATATCAATATTTTTTACGGCGCTTTTCACGCGGTTAAAAATGTTTCTATGGAGATTCCTAAAAATCGCATTACTGCGTTGATTGGGCCGTCTGGCTGCGGTAAAAGTACAATTCTGCGATGTTTTAACCGCCTCAACGATTTAGTTAACGGTTTTCGTTTAGAGGGTAGAATTGATTACTACGGTCAAAATCTTTACGATTCTGATATTGATGCTGTAGAGGTGCGCCGCAAGATTGGGATGGTATTCCAAAAGCCGAATCCTTTCCCGAAGTCGATTTATGACAATATTGCTTACGGTGCGAGGGTGAACAATTATAAGGGGGATATGGATGAGCTGGTGGAGAAGTCGCTCCGCCAAGCTTATTTGTGGGATGAGGTGAAGGATAAGTTGAAGCAAAGCGGTTTTTCTCTTTCGGGTGGCCAGCAGCAGCGTTTGTGTATTGCTAGGGCGATCGCGATTAATCCTGATGTAGTGTTAATGGATGAACCTTGCGCTTCTCTTGACCCGATTTCTACGATTAAGATTGAGGAGTTGATGCGGGAACTCAAGGAGAAGTATACGATCGTGATCGTTACTCACAATATGCAGCAGGCTTCTCGGGTTTCTGACCTGACTGCTTTTTTCAATGCTAAACTTTCTGACGATGGGAAGCGGTTTGGCTATCTTGTGGAGTGTGACAAGACTGAGGTAATTTTCCAAACTCCGAAGGAAGAGTCTACTTTAGATTATGTGAGCGGCCGTTTTGGTTGAGTCCCCGACAGGTTGAAGCCTTTCGCTACACTTGCCTCTCGTCTCTCTCGCTTGAGACTAAAAAGATTTAATTTGCTGAGTATGGTAGCAACAAAAAAAACTGTGTAAAACTTTCCTGAATTGAGAATCCCGCTTTCTTGGAGAAAGCGGGATTCTGGATTTTATGATTAAAAGCTCGATCGTACTTTTTGCAGATACAAGCCACTGATTTTTGTGAAGAAATGCTCGAAGAGTTCACATATTCTTCATCCAATGCTTTAACAGGTTTTCTTTAACCATGTTTTGCCGCATAACTTCGAGCAAGTATTCCTGAGCTTGGTCTTGGCTTAACCTTTTGACTTCTTCGCGCAAGACTTGCAGTTTGAACTGCTGTTCCATGCTGAGGCTGGTTGTAGGCATATCCATAAATCGCTCCTCCAGTTTGCTGAGATTGATGCGAAATTGATCGGAATGACGTTTCGCAGGATTTGTTGTGTCTCCTACATTGTAAACTATCATAACATTCACTTGACAATATGTCCAAAGTACACATTTTGAGACTAATTTGTGTAGTAAAAGTACATCTAAGTGGGGGGAGCTCTATCATAAAAAGGCGTCAAGAGCGGGAAGCATAAGCCAAAGGAGATAGTTTGTATGGATGCCATGGAGTTTTTTCAAAGCAGTGCTGGGGAGTGGCGTTCTCAGCGCAGCACTCACCACCTCGCTTTCCGCCAAGCGGAGATTGGGGATTCAAATATTCAGGTAACAGCGCTGGGTGCGGATGACGCGAGAGTCGCGGAGATTTGCAAGATGCACGAAGTCGATCCGAGCCGGGCTGCTGGAGGGGCTTTTGTGACTTGGCACGGCTCGATGGCGTGGGATAAGGATGATGAGAATCATAAAGGGTCTACGGTGTTTGCGATCGTCCCCGATCCTGAAAATCCCCGGCAGGGCTTGATGTTGCGCGAACGGGGCTATGCGGAAATTGTGCCGGTGGCTGGCCGTTTTGAGATGGATGATGAGGATGGGCTGCTGCTGATTACGGAATACGAGACGATGAGTTCGATCGAGCGTTTCTGGTTTCCTAATCCGAACGTGCGGATGCGGACGAGTAGCGTAAAGCGCTTTGGCGGTTTCAGCACTTCGACTTTTTGCACCGAAATTCGGGTGCAACCAGACTCGGATGCAACATCAGAAGCAGCAGCAGATCAAGTGCCCGCCAGCGAGTTTTATTCGGCTCTGGGCTGGTAATTTGGCTGTTGGATGTTGACTGTTGACTGTTGACTGCTGACTGCTGACTGTTGACTGCCCACTGCCCACTGCCCACTGCCCACTGACCACTGACCACAGTCAACAGTCAACTGACAACAGTCAACAAATGTTACAGATTGTTGCAAAAATTCAGGAAAATCAGATTTAGATTGCGGGAATCCCCTAATCTGTATGTTGGTTAGTTGTATCCGTTTTGCTGGCAGCTCACGGTGTCAACTATTTCTGAAATTTGAGATAACGGAGATTTTAACGTGGCGCTTCCTTTATTAAGCTACGCCCCCAACAGCCAAAACCAGCGCGTTGCTGGTTTTGAAGTAGGCGGCGACGAGCAGCCGAGAATTTTCACAACTGAAAATGTGCTCTCGTCTGGAGACATGGAAAATTTGATTTGGGCTGGATATCGCCAGATTTACAGCGAACACCAAATCCTCAAGAGCAACCGCCAAAAGTCTTTGGAGTCGCAACTCAAGTTCGGCCAAATTACTGTGCGAGACTTTATTCGCGGTTTGGCGACTTCTTCTCCTTTCCTAGAGCGGAATTACCAAACTAACAGCAATTATCGGTTTGTGGAAATGTGCGTGCAGCGCATTTTGGGCCGGGATGTGTACAGCGAGCGCGAAAAGATTGCTTGGTCGATCGTGGTAGCCAATAAGGGGCCTCAAGGCTTTATTGACGAGTTGGTCAATAGCGAAGAGTACCTGGATAAGTTCGGCTACGATACAGTACCTTACCAGCAGCGCCGAATTTTGCCTCAGCGAGTTGGAGGAGACACTCCTTTCAACTTGAAGACGCCCCGCTACGGTGAGTACCACCGTTCGCAGCTTGGCTTCCCGCAAATCATCTGGCAGACAAGCGTCCGCCGTTTTGTTCCTCAAGAACAGCAGGCGAAGGCTGGCGATCCGTCGAACTATTTGGGTATGGCGCGCAATATGCCCCTGCCTGCTACTCCGCCGCAGCGCGTGCCTCTGGCTAATATCAATATTGCCACGATGGTTCCTCGCCGCTAATTGATCCTGTCTGATGCAATTATTTGTGTCGGGCGATCAACTGAATCGATCGGCTTTTAGGCTGAGAGAGTTTTGAGTCTTGAGTTTTGAGGTTTGAGTTTTTTGATAAACTTGGAATCCAAAACTCGGGACTCATAATTTTTTGTCATTAGTAATTAGTCATTAGGAAGAAGGAAGAAGGAAGAAGGAAGAAGGAAGAAGGAAGAAGGAAGAAGGAAGAAGGAAGAAAAATAATTTGACCTTTTCCCATTAGTTAACTATAAGTACATAGGTGCATATATGCAGCCGCAATATAACGAAGGTGCTGGAAAACCATTGCGTCGCCATGCTCAACAGCTTCGTACCAAAGCCTTATACAGGTACGGTGCGGCGACAGGGTTGGTGTTGTTGCCACTGCTGGTATACGCGGTAGCACCTTTTGCTCCTTTATTTTTGGTCGCGGCTATTTTGATAGGGGTATTAATCGCCCCTCCGTTGATTGAGGACGGGAAAACGTTTTGGAAGTCGTCTCAGAGATTTGACCAAGGGGCCTGTGGTGAAGAAAAAACTCAGCAAGTTTTGGAGTCCCTAATCCAATCTGGATGGATAGCTGAGTACAACTTAAGATTGCCGGAAGTAGGCGATATCGATGTGTGGCTGCGATCGCCTAAAGGGGTCAATTTTATCCTTGATGTGAAGTCTCACTCAACCGTAGTTCTGTTGGATGGGGATGTACTCAAGCGTCGATATTATGGGAAATTGAGAGATTTTGAGAAAGATTTTCTGGCACAGATTGCCAAAGAAGTCACGGCTATCAAAAAAGCTAAGAAGTTAACCAAGGTCACTCCAGTAGTTGTATTTAGCGATGCCAAGGTCAGTTTTAGCAACAAACAGAAGATTAGGGGTGCTTACGTCATGGAACTGGGCAATCTGGTGTCAGGGTTGCAAGAACTCGATCGCACCTATAAAAGTAGATAAGATTGGGAGAAATGAGATAAACGGCTACATCGATATGTTCGACATCAACAAATTTGCACACAGCAGTACCATCCCAGACTTGCCCTAGCATCTAAGTTATACTTGTGCTATAAAAAACAGTTAAGGTAGAAACAGTATCCTGGAGGGAATCTTGAACAAAGCACTCAAGGTAGATAAAATTCTCAACGCCTGATGGCGACTTGTCATAACAGCGTTGGTGACTGCTATACCACTTATCAAATGTGAGATCGCAGGCGCAATATTTTTAACAAAGTGTTGAATTGATCGGGTAAAGGTGCGATCGCCTCTATTAATTCTCCTGTTACGGGATGCTGCAATGTCAGCCGCCATGCGTGGAGGGCTTGTCCGGTTAAATTGACGCCGATAGAACGGTTGGAACTGTACATCGGGTCGCCGACAATCGGATGTTTTATTTCGGCTGTATGCACGCGAATTTGATGAGTGCGGCCTGTTTCTAATTGATAGTGCATTAAGCAATAGTTGCCGATTCTTTCTTTGATTGTCCAGTGAGTAACTGCGGGGCGACCGCCTTTTTCTACTGGTACTACCGCCATTTTTTTGCGGTCTGTGGGATGCCGCCCGATGGGTAAGTCTATTGTGCCTGTTTCAGTGTTGGGAGCGCCGTAAACTATGCCTAAATATTCGCGGCGGGCGGTTTTGGTTTTGAGTTGGGCTTGCAGGTGTTGGTGGGCGATGTCGGTTTTGGCGATCGCGATCGCACCTGTTGTATCTTTGTCTAATCTGTGTACGATTCCCGGCCGCTGAACTCCGCCTATTTCTGCTAGGGGGCAGTGGGCTAAGAGGGCGTTGACTAATGTACCGTCTGCGTGTCCGGCGGCTGGGTGGACGACTAATCCGGCTGGTTTGTTGATGATAATTAGGCTGTCATCTTCGTAGAGGATAGAGAGGGGAATTGCTTCGGGCTGCAACTTTGTGGGCTGGGTTTCGGGTAAAGTGAGGTGGATGCGATCGCCCGTTTTTACTGATATTTTTTTCGAGGTGCAGGTTTCGTCGTTGACTTTGACGTTACCTTGTGATATGAGGCTTTGGATTCGCGATCGAGATAAGTCCGGTATCTGGTTTGAAAGCCAAATATCTAATCGCTGATTGACATTACTGCGATCGAATTCCTCTGTATTTTCTACTGTGTAAATCTGTGCCGCAGTGTCTGTTTCTATCATTTACTTTTTAATATTTTTTGCCAAGTGTGTAAAGCAAATATCTTAATCATAACATCTGTGAGTTAGTTCGCGATCGCACGGGTAGCGAGAAACCGGGGTTTTTCACAGCAATACTTCATTTTGGCCCGCAGACTGGGTAAAAAACCCGGTTTCTTGGGTTGGAGTCGTTAAGTCGTTTGAGTATAATTGTCAATTCTATCGACAATTGTCACAGTGCCCGCACCGCATAGATTTTGCCTCATTTGCAAACCCAAAAGCTTGCAGCAAAAATTGCCACCTGCACTCCCGATGTTTGAGATATTTTGCCATTTCTTCCGCTGCGGTAAAATTTGATTTTTCCGCTTTTTGCTGGGGAGATTTATTGATCGCATAATTAAAAGGATCTTGCCATATTAATTGTCCGCTGCTGTGCAAAATTGAAAGGGCGATCGCACTTTCGGGAAATTCGCGGGAAACTGCTTCTATATCGCCTTTAACTGGTAGTTTTTTTGCCAATTGCTGAGCTTCTCGGTATTGCGATCGCAATTTATCTTGAAAAAATTCCTTTCTTTGTTTATCTTCAGGATAAAGCAAACCCGTAGGTTCGCTAATCAATGTCAGGGCGATCGCCGGTTTGCCGTCGCGTCCGCCTCTACCAATTTCCTGAATGTATTCCGATAATAGCAAAGGTGCTTGATAATGAACAACCCAGCGGACATCGGGCTTGTTAATTCCCATCCCAAATGCTGAGGTACAAGTCACGAAATTAAGCTCATTGTTCAGCCAAGCTTTTTCTATTTTTCGTCGTGATTCTGGACTTAAACCTGCATGATATGCTGCTGTTTCATAACCTGCTTCTTTCAACAAATCTGCCAAGTTCTCGCTATCTTTTCTAGTGCGGAAATAGACTAAACCTGCTTGTTTTGGTCGAGCTTTAATAAAATTCAATAACTGCTGTTTTCGTCCTCTCGGCGTCCAGACTGTCTGCACTTGCAGGTGCAGATTAGAACGGTAGGGAGTTAGCAAAAATGCTTCGGGTTTTTGCAGTTGCAAGACATTTTTGATTGTCTGCTGTGCTTCCGGGTTGGCTGTAGCGGTGAAAGCTGCGATCGCAATTTTACTATTTGCTGGTTTAGCTTTCAACAAAGCCGGCCGCACTGTTCCCAAACGGCGGTAAGCTGGTCGAAAAGTATCACCCCACTGCACTAAACAGTGAGCTTCATCTAATATTAAACCGTTGATTTGGATGTGTGACTGACTGAGAATTTCCCAAACTGGTTTACTGAGTAATGTTTCGGGAGACAGGTACAGCAATCTTAATTTATTTTGTTGCAGCGACTGCATAGTTTGTCGGCGCTGCGCTGTTGGCAATTGACTGTGGAGGAGGGAAGCGGGAAGATTGCGATCGCGCAATTCTTGTACTTGGTTTTCCATCAGTGCAACTAACGGCGAAACTACCAAAGTTAAGCCTGTTTGTAACAAAGCTGGCAGTTGAAAGCAGATGGATTTGCCGCCACCTGTCGGCATAATTATAATTGTATCTTTTCCGGCTAATAAACTGCTGACAATTTCTGCTTGGGGCGGGCGAAAGTCGTCGTATCCCCAATTTTTTTTAAATGTGGCGCGGGCTTGATTTAATGATGTTAATTCTGGTTGAAAGTTCATTTTACTGAGTTAAAAGAATTGTATGGTTTCGCCACAACTAACGAATTTTTGGCAAATTCGGATCTTTTCGACAAGTCGAGAGTGGTAATTGTTCACCACCTTGTATCGTGGTAATTTTCATTCGATTTCTATCTGTCACCACATTTAAACAAGCACAGCCATATCCATAATTAACATTAGTTTTGACATATTCATCGTCGTTAAAAGGAGGAATATTGTTCATTCCTCCGGCTTGATATCCTCCTTGCGCCGAGATAGTCCACTGAGCATCTTTGTCTTTGAGATACCAATTAGCAGGCGTGGGATTTATTAACCATCCGCACCGGGTTTCAGCCGCTTTCGCAGGAATAACAACGATTGAAAAAGATGAGATAATTGCAGGTATTAACCACTTGAGTTTCATAGCTTTACATCCTAATTTTTGATCGACAATCATACAGGAATTACCCGCTTCGAGAAAAGAAACAGAAACCGGGTTTTTTAGCGAATCTGCGGGTGACAACGAAATATTGTCGCAAAAACCAGGTTTCTAACTACCTGCGCGTAAGTCCTGTCCAAAATCCCAAATCCAAAATCCCCTAAGACTCCTCGCCGTCTCGGCGGCCGAGCTCGTACACGCCGCCACCAATACAGGCGATCGTACCCATAGATACCGCCCAACCAGTACCCAGAGACAATTCGACGCCCCAATTGCACAATCCGCCCACAATCAAAAAGGGTACAATGCTCAACAGCGAAGCGTAAAACGTATTTTGGGCTTCTCTGGCTTGGCGGGTTCTTTCAAACTCGGCTTCTGAGGTGTAGAGGGATCTCTCCGCAAAATTCATCCAGCGGTTCAGTTGCAGGATTACCCATTCTGTGAGGGGCGACAGGCCCCAGTACAGGGCTAAAGACCACAAGGACGCACCGGCGATCGCAGTTGCGTCTATGGCAAAACTAAAGGGAAAAATTTCAGTAAGCATTGCTTGATGTGTTATGAATTTGAAATTTTGAATGACATCCAAAATCCCGGAACTAACTATAGTGTCAAGCAAAAGCTCGATCAAATTCAACCGCAGCACGAATTCCTCGGCCAATTTTTTTTTATCACCCCTGGGTTAGAATCTGCAACTTAATTGTTGGATAAAGCTACCCATTATTACTCAACAATGGGTAGCTTTGTAGTCTAGTTCGGTGTGTGTACGGTTTTCAGCACTCGCTTCTTGGTCTATTTTTGGTCATAATAAGACTATAGCTTCACAGAAAAGTATGCCTAACAGAGACAGATGGTTTAAAGCTTTGCTGACTCAGCAAGAGCTAGACAAACTCCATGCCTATGCCGACAGTCAAGGTTGGAATATGTCACAAGCATTTAGAGAATGGATTAAAGAATTACCATGCTACTCGGATTCAAAACAGAATTAAAACTGAATAACTCTCAGCGGACGCAGTTAGGTAAACATTGTGGTGTAGCGCGTCACGCATGGAACTGGGGATTGTGGTTGACAAAAAACATACTTCACCACAATAAAGCTAATCCAGATGAAAAACTCAAATTCCCCACAGCTATTGACCTGCACAAACTGTTAGTAGCTATGGTGAAGTCGGAGAATGCTTGGTACTATGAATGCGCTAAATCTACACCGCAACAAGCGTTAATGGCTCTACGCGAGGCATGGAAGCGGTGTTTTAAAAAGACTGCGGGAGTGCCAAAGTTTAAGAAAAAAGGGCAGCGTGACTCTTTTACGTTAGAAGGAGCGGTCAAAATTTTGGGGAGCAACAAAATTCAAGTTCCCAAAATCGGCATTCTTAAAACCTATGAAAGACTGCCCCAAGTCTCCATTAAATCTTGCACGATATCCCGGCAAGCTGATAGATGGTTTATTAGCTTTGGCTTTGAGGTGGAAACGCAAAAATCAGACCAAACAAGCCTTGTAGGAGTTGACTTAGGTATCAAGGCACTAGCCACCCTCTCAACAGGCGAGGTAATTACTGGTGCTAAGTCCTACAAGCAATATGCAGCAAAACTATCAAGAATGCAGTGGCTGAATCGCCATAAAGTCATCGGCTCAAGCAATTGGAAAAAGGCGCAAGTCAAGATAGCTCGACTGCATAGAAAGATAGCCAACATTCGTAAGAATACATTACACAATCTAACGACACTACTTGCTAAAAACCACGGCACAGTAGTAATGGAAGACCTTAACGTATCTGGGATGATGGCTAATCACAAACTGGCTGCATCTATTGCTGATATGGGATTTTATGAGTTTCGCAGACAGTTAACCTATAAGTGCGAGTTGTACGGTTCAAAACTTGTGGTTGTTGACCGTTGGTTCCCGTCCAGTAAAATCTGCTCTAACTGTGCAATCAAAAAAGAAACACTTTTTCTTTCGGAACGAGTATTTGATTGCAGCGATTGCGGTTTTGTCATTGAACGTGACTTAAACGCGGCAATCAATTTGTCAAAAACCGTCAGTTAGACGGAGTTAGCCTGCGGAGTGGTAAGTGCCGACACTGCCAGAATGAAACAGGAAGTAAACTTCAAAGTCCAGCTTTATATAAAGTGGGGTAGCTTTGGGTAAGTTTTATTTAACGGCATTTACCCGGAAGCCTTGACACGGGTTTTGGATGGAGTAAGATACACGTTGTTGATAAACTGATTCGCGATCGCGGGTAGAGCTCAAAGCCAATCTTGCAGCGAATTGGCATAACTTACATCTTGCACCCTTCTCGGAAACGGGCAAGATGCCCGTTCCACAAAAAATGATTTTTTTGTGGGGAATAGGGCTCGGCCGGAAAGCCCGCCCCTGAAAGCTTTATTGACAAGGGTGCAAGATGTGAGGCTAACAGACAACGCACACTCCCACACACATTTAACTTTGAGCCGTGAAAAAAATCCTGCAAGACTCTAGAGGCCCGCTGACGGCAAAACGCTTTTTTCGTCTCAGACAGATGCTGCTGCTGGCACTTTCGATCGGCATTGTGTTGATTAGCCCTTATTTGCAGCAGCAGGTGGTCAAAGCTCAGTCAGGTTTACCAACCAGAGTAGCGACGGGTAATTTGTGGCAAGAAGCTTCTTTTCCAGTCGAAAACTTTGAAACATACACTTCCCCCTTCGGCCCGCGTGGCGGGGATTTTCATTACGGTTTGGACTTGGCCGCCCCGGAAGGCAGCTATATCCGCAATTGGTGGGGCGGGCAAATTGTGGAAGTTTGGGAAGATGGCCGATGCGGCACTGGTATGGTGGTGCGATCGGGAAATTGGGAACACATCTACTGTCACCTCAGAGGCCGAGTGCTAACGGCTAACGGCGGGCGTTATTATACCGATCGCGAAGGTACTTTGCAAATTTGGCAAGGTCAAACAGTGCCTGCGGGTGCGAGAATTGCCAGAGTTGGGATGACAGGCCGCACGAGTGGGCCTCACTTGCACTGGGGATTGAAGTACGGAGGCCGCTGGGTAGACCCGGCTTTGGTTCTCCGGGAAATGTACGCGCAACAATCTTAAACAGTTGACTGTTGACTGTTGACTGTTGACAGTTGTCAGTTGTTAGTTGGAAGAGGGAAGAAGTAGTGCGCCCCACTGAACCCTTACCAATGACCAATGACCAATGATATCGTTTCCGGTTGCATCGGAATTATATATTTGGATCAGGTCAGTGCGAGCGTCCCCGCTCGCAATTGATCTCGCGAGCAGGGACGCTCGCACTACATAATTCCGATGCCACCGGATTTGATATGACTGCTGACAACTGACAAACCAACTACTAACTAATGACTGTGGACTAATGACTAATGACCAATGACTAATGACTCTTTACGTTGGTGCTAACTCTTTTTTTGTCAACTCGGTGTACCGATCGACAATTTGACGGAATTCGTCGCCGTCGATCGTTTCTTCATCCAACAGCGCTTCGACAAGTTTGTCTACCAAAGCGCGGTTTTCGCGGATTATCCGGCGGGCTTCTTCGTAGCAGTCAAAGGCAATTTCCCGGACTTGCCGATCGATCTTAATTGCCATGTCTTCGGAATACTCGGATCGCGAATTCCAGTTTTGGCCCAAAAACACCTCATTGTTCGGACTTTCCAAAGCCACAGGCCCCAAATCCGACATTCCATAAAGCGTTACCATCTCCCTCGCGAGACTGCTAACTTTTCTGAGATCACTACCAGCACCGGTGTCGATTTCAGCATCGCCATAAATTTCGGCCTCCGCCGCCCGTCCCCCCAAAGCTACTTTAATTCGGTTTAACAGCAAAGCCCGACTCCTTAAACCTTCGCTGTCGAGCATTTCGTCGTCGAGCACAAAGCTAGTAAAGCCTTCAATGCCACCGGAACGGGGAATAATCGTTACTTTTTCCACGGGGTCGGCATTTTTGAGCATGGTCGCGACTAGGGCGTGTCCGACTTCGTGGTATGCTGTCATCCACTTTTTCTTGCTGTCCAGCAGCGGGTTGAGGGTAAGCCCGATCGTGATCCGGTCGATCGCGTCGTGAACTTCTAAGTTAGTAATCGTGTCTTTGCGACGCCTCGCTGTGAGAATAGCTGCTTCGTTGAGCAAGTTTGCCAAGTCAGCGCCCGAAAAGCCGGGAGTGCGGCGGGCGATCGTATCTAGGGCAACTTCTGGGTCGAGTTTTTTGTTGCGCGCGTGAACTTGCAAAATCCCCAAACGCCCTTTGTAACTGGGTAAATCTACCGTTACTTGTCGATCGAACCTGCCGGGCCGCAGCAGGGCGGTATCGAGCACGTCGGGGCGGTTGGTAGCTGCAATCACAATCACGCCGCTGTTACCCTCAAAGCCGTCCATCTCTGTCAGCAACTGGTTGAGAGTTTGTTCGCGTTCGTCGTTGCCGCCGCCGATACCAGCGCCGCGCTGCCTTCCTACGGCGTCTATTTCGTCGATGAAGACGATGCAGGGCGAATTTTCTTTAGCTTTGCGGAACAAGTCGCGGACGCGGGAGGCGCCAACTCCGACAAACATTTCGACAAATTCGGAACCGGAGATGCTGAAGAAGGGGACGGCTGCTTCGCCTGCAATGGCTTTTGCCAGCATTGTTTTGCCGGTTCCTGGAGGCCCGATTAACAGAACTCCTCTGGGAATTTTGGCGCCGATGGCGTTGAAGCGTTCGGGTTTTTTGAGGAAGGTTACGACTTCTTGCAGTTCTTCTTTAGCTTCTTCGATGCCTGCTACGTCGTCGAACATCACGCCGGTTTTGGCTTCCATTTGGAAACGGGCTCTGGATTTGCCGAAGTTCATGGCATTTCCTTGAGATTGGGTCGATCGGCGTAGGATTGCCATCAGCACTGCCAACACTGCAAAAATCACTAGCAAGTTTACTACTAAACTGACTGCGGCGGCGTTGTCGGCTGTTTGTTTGACTTCAAAGTCAATCTTTTTGGCGCGGATTTGCGAGTACAGTTCTCGGTTGTTGTAGTCGAACAGACTAACTGATTGGGTTTGATCGCTTTTTTGATTTTTTAGCCTAACCTTGGCAGTTTTTTGAGTTTCGTCTACTTCGATTTTACTGACTTGCCCTTTTTCTATGTTGTCGATTAGTTGGCTGTAACTCATGGTGTTTGGCGCGCTGTCGGCAAACACCGGGGTCGAGAGCAATATTCCTTGAGAAATCACCAAACTGCCCAGGATGCGCCAAAGATTCCGTCCTGGAATTGATTTTTTAGGATTCTGGCTCGACTTGTCTTTGTTTACAGCTAGATGCCCCAGCCATGCGTGTTTCCAAGAATTTTTCATATTGCTTTGCCGCTTGTTGAAGACTGCCAAGATTGACCGCTTGTGGTTTGCTACGTTCATTTATTTTAACAAGAGGGCGGGTGTTGGATGGGTTTATCTCTCGCGGGCCTCTTCAGAGACCCCTCAAGAGGGGGGCGGTTTCATTCTCGGTAGGGGCAATCCCCCCGTGGTTGCCCCCATGTCCCAAACGCCTGTGCAATCGTCTGTGGGTGGGGGCGGGCACTCTTGGCACCGCCCCTACAAAAGCCTGATTTTCCTGAGAATGAAACCGCCCTGCTCTTGAGGGGGGTTTTGAATCCACGGCTGCTCAAGAAACCGGGTTTTTTACCTCATCTGCGGGCTATAACCCAGGATTTTGCTCAAAAAACCCGGTTTCTCGGCTCCCTCCGTCAATCTAAAATCTAAAATCTAAAATCTAAAATCGATGGATTTTGCTCAAAAAACCCGGTTGCTGGGCTCCCTCCACTGAACTTACCCACGGCTGCTCAAGAAACCGGGTTTTTTACCTAATCTGCGGGCTATAACCCAGGATTTTGCTCAAAAAACCCGGTTTCTCGGCTCCCTCCGTCAATCTAAAATCTAAAAT
>NZ_JAUBTR010000005.1:0-48357 GCF_036705045.1 Microcoleus sp. BR0-C5 | reverse complement strand
CTAAAATCTAAAATCGATTGACAGTTGCCGATCGAACTTGCTATCTTAATCATAGTCGTAATGAGTACGTTTTATTCAAGCAGTTATTGTTTTTAAGTTTTATGGTAAAAATTGTTGGCATTGGTGGAAGTTTGCGGGCTGGCTCCTACAGCCAGTTAGCGTTGAAGGTGGCCGCAGAGCGGGCGCAGGCTTTGGGCGCGGAAGTTGAAATATTGGATTTGCGATCGCTCAATCTGCCATTCTGCAATGGTGAGAATGATTATCTCGACTACCCGGATGTGGAAAAGCTGCAGAATGCGGTTAAGCAAGCCGACGGCTTGATTTTGGCAACGCCGGAGTATCACGGTAGCGTCAGCGGTGCTCTCAAGAATGCCCTGGATTTGATGAGTTTTGAGCATTTGGACGGGAAGGTTGCAGGTGGGATTAGCGTTTTGGGAGGGCAAGTTAACAGCAACGCACTCAACGATTTGCGAACCATTTTGAGATGGGTACACGCTTGGGTAATTCCCGAACAAATTGCGATCGGGCAAGCTTGGAAAGCTTTTAGTCCTGATGGTAAATTGTTGGATGAAAAACTGTCTGAAAGGTTCGACGAATTTGCTCGAAGTTTGGTAGAAAATACGCGGAAATTGCGAGGAATTTCGTAATTGTATCTCAGGAAAAACGCACTCCGGGACGCAACTGGCATAGTCTTTGGGTGCGTCAGTTCCAATAATTTCTCGATTTGAAGAGGCTTTCTCTCTAGCAGGGCACCCTACAAGCTGCAATGTAACTGTTAACAGTCAACAGTCAACAGTCAACAGTCAACTGAGTTAAAATGGCATATCGATCATGTCTCCGAAAGGATGGGGTACGTCGATCGGCATTCTGCCGGGTTTTGACTCATATTTGTCTATCCACTTTTTGGCCAATTCCAAAGCTTCCTCCTCAGTCTTGGCATTTTGGACAGCGACGTGGCGGTTGCCGCGGCTATCCCAAACCTCGACGTAGAAGACTTTCTGGGATTGAATAATCCAACCTTTATAAGTGTCTGCTGGTTCCATAGTTAGAATCCTAAAATAATCGGGCGGGGAGTTCCACTGGCTAGCTAATTGTAAATATTGCCCTGCATAAAATGAATTTTACGGGGGTTTCTATAGTATTTTTGGAAAAAAGTCAGTTTTACGGTTAACCTCATGACTAGACTCCTGAAGCAATTATTTAACTGGAGAAAATATCTCCAACCTTTGGCGGCGACGATCGCGATCGCCCTAATCGCATCCCAGATGGCGGTATTGCCGGCATTGGCGACTGGCGTTTACGAAATACCGGTGTTGTCGGCGGGCGATCGAACTTGGGTGTTCGACAAAGGCGACGTGCTCAGCCGCAGTAGCGAAAGCAATATCAGCAGCGTGCTCGACAACCTGGAAAACAAAACAGGGAAACAAGTCCGATTTGTCACCATCCACCGCTTAGACTACGGTGAAACGGCTGCCACTTTCACCGACCAACTGTTTGAACAGTGGTTTCCCACAAAAGAAGACCAGACTAATCAAATTTTACTCGTTCTCGACACTGTTACCAACAGTGCGGCAATTCGGACGGGGGAAGGGGTGAAATCCCTGCTAACCGATGAAATTGCCCAGAGTGTAGCCGGGGAAACTGTGCAAGTGCCGCTGCGGGAAGCGAATAAATACAACGAGGCATTTGCGGCTGCAAGTACGCGCATTGCAACTGTTTTGTCGGGCGAACCCGATCCTGGCCCTCCTGAAGTTGTTGACAACATTCAAGTTGAAGGCACGTTTAAAAAAGCTGAAGAAACAGACCAAGGCAATGCCACAGTTGTTGTGGTTGTGCTGTTGGTGTTGGCGACAGTGATTCCGATGGTGACTTATTTCTGGTATCAAGGTTTTTCGTAATCGGTGCTGCTAAGTCCGATCAGTTGCCGTTTTGTCAAGAAAATCTGGCAGGGCTGCACTAATCTTGAACGTATTCTCGATCGCTCAACAAAGCAATTTCTGCCCGTACAAATTCCCGTCCCAGATAAGCCGCGTGATCTAACATTGTCACCGGGCTGGGGCGGGTTTCTTCTAGGATTTTGACACAAAGTTCTTTGGCGGTTCTGCCGGTAAAAAGTGTGGACTGAGTGCGTTCTACCTTGCCGCGGGCGGGGATGGGTTTACCAGTTTCGGGATCGATGGCGAGGCCTCGATCGTCGATGATGTTGGTGAAATGTTTGGCACAAATTAAGCTGGTTTCGCGATCGAGATAAATGATGAAGTAGCCGGCTGGATCGAGATCCAGGTGGCGTTTGGATAGCTTGTCATCGATTGCGGTGAGATTTTCCAAGGTTTGACTCATGGTTGGTGAAAGGAAGTAAACAATAGCTATATTTTTTTTGCTATTTCTAGTTTAGTCGGCTGTGGGACAAGTTTGGCAGGTTGGTTGGTTGAATGCGGGGGGAAGTTTCGGGCGATCGACAATCCCTGCAATTTGGCGATCGCTCCTATGCTATAGTCTATCGGGCTCGACAGAGAAATTGATCAGTGAACTTAAGACGCGATCGCTGTTAGATCCTCAACTTCTTGAAAAAGTTAGCGATCGGGGTATTGTGTTTTTTTAGCCCTTGCTCACTTATCTATGATGCAAAATCGGTTATTATTGTATAGATGATTTGTTTGTATTAAAGCTGAGCCAGAATGAAATTTATAGATTTGTTTTCAGGAATAGGAGGTTTCAGACAAGGGTTTGAAAAAAATGGCTTTAAATGCGTTTTCTCCTGCGAGATTAACAGCAAATGCCGACAAGTTTACACGGATAATTTCGGTGAAGTTCCTTTTGGAGATATCAGTAAAATTAATCCCGTCGAGTTAGAAGACTTTGATATTTTAGTCGCGGGGTTTCCGTGCCAACCTTTTAGCATCTGTGGCAAAAAGTTGGGTTTTGAAGATACTAGAGGTACGCTATTTTTTGATATTTGTAAAATTATCAAAATAAAGCAACCTCAAGTAATTGTTCTCGAAAATGTCAAGCACTTAATCCATCACGACAAGGGAAATACATTAAAAGTAATTATTGCTAGTCTTAGAGAGTTGGGGTACAGCGTGAATTACAAAATGCTGAATGCTAAAGACTTTGGAATAGCTCAACATCGTGAAAGAATATTCATTATTGCAACGAAAGGTAAAGAATTCAATTTTTCTCGACTTAAAAGCAAGTTTCCTCCGCAACTCAGGGAATTTCTAGACGAGACAGGGGATTTTGAAATATTGGACAAATCAGAGTATACTTTAATTGATTATCCGAGAAAGCAAGATTCTGGACTTGTATTTGTAGGTTACAGAAATAAAGGTACTTGGAAAACTGGCGTGAGGCCAAATACAGAACATTTATCGAGAGTTCACAGACAGCCTAATCGCATTTATTCGGTAGATGGAGTGCATCCGACAATTCCTTCGCAAGAAACATCGGGCAGGTTTTTTATCTACATTCCTGAGCAAGATATGGTGAGAAAGTTGACGCTGAAGGAATGTTACCGTCTTATGGGTTTTCCTGAAGATTTTAAGAGTTATCCGAGTGCGGGGGAAAGTTACAAGCAAATTGGGAATTCGGTTTGTGTGCCGGTTGTGGAGGCGATCGCTAAAGAAATATTAAGTCAAAACTTATTGTCAAATGAAACGAAGGAACCACAAAGACACCCAGAGTCCCGACTTCTTGGAGCAGTCAAAACTCTAGCTAACACTATTACTTAATCTGACAACTTATTTTACTATCTTGACGGAGATTCCCATACAATTCGAGACTGTCTTGCCAATAAAAGTGCAAGCTCATCAGCCCTTGGACGGTTATCTTCACGATAGGGCAAGCCTATAATACTCCCATGATATGAAGAGTCACGTACTACATTTAGACCTAGTTCTCGAATTCCCCCTACATTAAGGCTAGCGACTCCTTCACAGTTTCTCAATGCACTCAAAGATTGTTCTATGGAAAAATTGACAGAAATACCCTGTTCGTTTATACGTTGGCGCAAATAGTAGGCGTCCGATTTGACGATCGCTCTATCCCGATCTATCCATCCTTTTCGGAGAGCTCGGTAAACAACTGTACGATCCGGTAATGTTTCAAACTCTGACGCACTCCCTGAAGATGGTTCTATCATATTTTGTTAAACCACTGCAACCAGTAAACTAATGTTGATGATGAAGCGATATCTTCGACCGCATTTTCATTGTTTGCATGGTGATAAATGTCAACTGGTTGCTCTGCACTGCATGGACAAAATAGGCGAACTGTACGCTCTGGTTCTAAGCTTGTCCAATCTAGTGTAATACTGCCTCGGTCATCTGTACCTGTTGAGGCTTTTGGAAAACTGTTTCCCATGCTATCGTAGGCTTCTACAACTAACTTCATAGCTGTCCTGAAAGCATATTCAGTCGGTCTCAAAATTCCGTACTCATCCTCTTCTTCTAAATCTAAAAGCTCGATCAGACGTTCAACAGTGATTCGGAAATTCAATAAACCGCTATTGCTACTGCTATCAGTAATCTGTTCTTTCGCTACCGTCATAAGATTCAATCCCTTTTAGGCGATCGCCAGTTTCATTTTAACACAGCCTCATGCTGTGAAATTTGCACTCAAAACTACGAGCATTGACGGTCGATCGATATTTGTATGAACATGGCAGTGCGGTGTCCAAATCCGAATATATTTGTAGGGATACAGCACTGCTGTGTCCGCGATATTTGCAAGGACACGGCACTGCCGTGTCCCTACTGAAAACCACCATACAAGCACCGATCGGACGCAATCTTAATTCCCGACTACCAACAAGTATTAGGCGGGAACTTGGATTCTTTCAGTGCCGGCAAGTTCAAAGGCTGCGTGAATTGCCTTCAAAGCAGTTACTCCTTGTCCTTCATCCACAACGCAGCTAATTTTAATCTCGGAAGTTGCAATCATTTGAATGTTAATTTGCTGGCGGGAAAGCGCTTCAAACATCTTTGCGGCTACTCCCGGATGCGCTACCATCCCGGAACCGACAACGCTAACTTTGGCTATTTGTGTATCGACTGCTACTTCGCCCCATCCGAATTCTGGGGCAGATTTTTCGAGGACTATTTTAGCAGCTTCGGCGTCAATCTGTGCTACGGTAAATGCAATGTCGCGAGTTAATATGCCGTCGATATTGTGGCAGCGCTGCGACTGAATAATTGTATCTACGCTGATATTTTCCTCGGCTAAAAGTCCGAACAGTTTTGCTGCTACTCCGGGTCGATCGGGCAATTGGCGAATTGCTAGACGCGCTTGATTGAGATCCAACGCAACGGCGCGGACTGCAGGCGGTTTGTGGGAGGCTGAACGCAGCCCAATAGGGGAGTTGGCGACATCAAATGCTTTGCAGAGTTCAGCAACGGCCCGATCGCAATCTTCAGCATCGATCGCACAACTAACTTTCACCTCGGAAGTGGAAATCATTTGAATGTTAATTCCTGCATCCGCTAAAGTCTTAAACATCTGCGCCGCTACCCTCGGACGACCGATCATTCCCGCACCCGCAATGCTAACTTTAGCTATTGGCCGCTCTTCTGCTTTCACTTCTGGTTCTCCCAATTCGGGGCGAGAATTCTTGCCGAGGGCGGGGATAATAGCATCTGCAACGGCAGTGGCTTGTTGCAGAGATTTTCGCGTCACGGTGAAGGCAATATCGTTAGTATTTCCTTCATGAATTGACTGAATAATTAAGTCTACATCGAGGTTTTGCTGCGCGATCGCACCAAACAGCCGCGCTGCTACTCCCGGGCGATCGGGCAAACGCAACAGCGACACCCCTGCCTGATCCAAGTCAAACTCCACCGCATCGACCGCTTTTGCGAGCTCCAAGCCCTCCAAAGGCCGGGGTTGCGGTGGGGGGGACACTACCCGCGTACCGGGGGCGTCACTCCAGCTAGAAAGCACTACCAGTGGCACGCCGTAATTCTTGGCAATTTCTACAGCGCGCGGATGGAGGACTTTTGCGCCCAAACTCGCCAATTCCAGCATTTCGTCGCAAGTGATTTCGTCCATCAATTGGGCGTCGGCAACCAAGCGCGGATCTGTAGTCAGAATTCCGGGCACGTCGGTATAAATTTCGCATCTGTCGGCCCGCAGCGCTGCGGCCAAGGCTACTGCAGTTGTGTCGGAACCGCCACGGCCCAAGGTGGTAATTTCCAATTCTCCGGCATCGGCGATGCCTTGGAAACCCGCAACCACAACGACTTTACCGCTTTTTAACTGGCTTTCAAGCCGATTCGGATCGATTCGCAAAATTCGGGCGCGGGTGTGGGCGGCTTCGGTGACAATGCCGACTTGGGCCCCGGTGAGGGAAATTGCGGGCTGTCCCATTTCCTGCAATGCCATGCTCAAAAGTGCGATCGAGACTTGTTCCCCAGTGGAGAGCAACATATCCATTTCCCGCTTGTTGGGATTTGGGGAAATTTCCTTGGCGAGTTTAACTAAACCGTCGGTGGTTTTGCCCATCGCTGAAAGTACGACAACCAGAGAGTTGCCAAGCTGTGCTGTTTTTACAACTCGTCGGGCTACTTCCAGAATGCGATCGACTGTACCAACCGAGGTTCCGCCATATTTCTGAACAATTAGTGCCATAGATTCTACACAAAGCTACAAAATACTTATCAAATAATACAAGCAGCTTCTGGATTAGAAGTGGTAATTTTTAAAATTCCCATACAACAAACCGGAGAAAAGAATAAAATATCTGCGTAAACGATAAAAATATGTGGGTATGGGCGGGTTTTACCAGCCATTTAATTCTCTCACACCAATATTTTAATAAACCCGCCCTCTTGATTCGGATTTTAGCCTCCTTCTAGCTCTCGCAAACGCGCTTCTAAAGCTTGAATTCGCTGCTCGGCTTCTATTCGCTTTTGCCGTTCTTGTTCTGCTTCTGACTGCGCTTGTTCGACTGCCAATTCTGCTTGTTCTACCCGTTCATCGGCAGCCAGCAGCAAATTCCCCTCAGCATCCCACCAGCGCATCCAAGGCAGTTCTACGCCCTGATAAACCCCTTGCCAAATGCCTAATTCCAATCCCATTGGCTCGATTTGGTAATGTCCGCGCTGATTTTCTGACATTAACTCAAATCTATCTTCTACCAAATGATAGCATTCTATTTTGGCTTTTGTGACTTCATAAATTCCGTAAAAAGCAGGTCTAATAATCCGCTCGTAAATCCAGAATTTGCCTTTTTTGGGAGTTTTATCTCTTTCTTCGCTGCCATCTCCAGAGACAAATTCTAGTATGATTAACGGCGGCATTAATTCTTTCCACATTACATAGGAACGCCGCATATTTCCGTCGAGAGTTGGCGGCACGTCGGGCACGTAAAACCAATCTGGTGCTTCGGCTCCTCTGGCTAGGGGTTCTGGGGGGTGCGGGACTCGCCAATAAATGCCGGAATTTTGACCGATACAATATTGTCCGTCGGAATGAAGTTGGTCTAAAATGGGTCGAACAGATGTTGTTAACAGGATGCTTTGAGGGAGTTATTGAAAGTTTTTCACAAAAGTACCGTCGGAATCTGGTAATTGAGTGTGGTCTGGAAAATCTGTAAAATCTGTTACTAGAAGTTCGGGTTTTTCGGTGACACTCATGTTGACCTCTTGAATGCTAAAAAATTATAATTCACATTTGGAACGGATGATGAGTCAGTACAAGTTAATTATTTTCGACTTCGACGGTACTTTGGCAATTACTCACAAAGCTATTGTATTTTGCTTTACCAAAACTTTTGAAAGTTTCAATATTGCCCCGCCTGCTGCTGATACTATTATAGCGACGATCGGCATCAATTTACCAAATAGTTTTAAAATCCTCCATCCGGCGATCGAGGAAAGCGCAATTCCCGAATGGGTTGAAACTTACCGCTCTTATTATCGAACGGAAGGTGAAAAGCAGGTAGAGTTATTTACCGGGACAAAGCAAGTGTTGCAGTTGGCGCGTCAGTCGGGATTGAGCCTGGGAGTTTTCAGCAACAAACACGTTAGCTTTGTTAATGTATTACTAAATAATTTGAGAATTCACAGCTTTTTTGATTTAATTTTAGGTGATAACGGACAAATTCTCCCGAAACCAAATCCGGCTGTTTTTCACTCGATGATTAAACCGCTGTTCCCGGAGTTGGATAACAGTCAAATTTTAATGGTGGGCGATACAGCGGTTGATTTGCTGTTTGCTAAAAATGCTGGGATAGATGTTTGTTGGGCGGCTTACGGATATGGCGATCGCGCTCAGTGTCTCGCCCTCGAACCGACTTTCGCGATGGACGATATTTCAGAACTTGCTGTGTTCGTTCAAAATTAATTTTTTCTGGTTTTTTATGAGAATAGTTTGAATCATTTAACTATAAAGTATTTAATTATTTTTTTTTACGAGAGCCGGATGATGTATTTTTTATTTAAGTTAAAAAATAAATGACCGAACTTGTAATCCGCCCAAACTCTGCCAAGTAAACTATACCAGAGATAGAGTTATGGTGGGAACAACTATTATAAATTAACTACTAGGATTCCTTTGAAGGTAGAAGGCACAAGGCAGAAGGCAGAAGGAAAAAAAAACGAGGGAAGCCAGATTTTCTTTAGGTAGAATTTACCGCCCAAATTCTGCATGATAGCCTTTTAACTTCAGCCTTCAGAAAACAGACAATTTTGTTAAACTCTAGGGTGTGCTGGCAGTCGGTATCTACAATAAACTCAATTTATAGAAACTCATGCAGAGAGATATAAGCATTCCTTCTGAAACGCTATCGCCGACTCGTACTGGCGGCACACCGAATTTAATAGAAGAAGTCTGGAGGCTGTACGATCGCGCCCTGGCAGCTACCAGCAACGGCATCGCGATCGCGGACGCTACCCGGCCGGATAAGCCTATAGTCTACTGCAACGGGGCTTTCGAGCGGATTACAGGCTACAATCGCAGCGAAATAATCGGGCAGAATTGCCGCTTCCTGCAAGGCCCGGATACCGATGGCGCGGCCGTCGATCGCATCCGCGTAGCCCTGAAAGAACAACACGACTGCAAAGTAGTTCTGAAAAACTACCGCAAAGACGGCACCGCCTTCTGGAACGAACTCACCATCTCGCCGGTGCGCGACAGCAGCGGACTCGTTACCCACTTCATCGGCGTTCAATCTGATATCACCGATCGCTTCCAAGCAGAAGAAGCCCTCAAACAAGCCGAGGCAAAATACCGCAGCATCTTTGAAAACGCCACCGAAGGCATATTTCAAACCGCCCCAGACGGGCGCTACCTCAGCGCTAACCAGGCACTCGCCCGAATGTACGGCTACGATTCCCCGTCAGAACTTATCGCAAAATGTTCGGCGAAAAACCTTTACACCGATCGCACCCGCCGCGCTTCCTTCATGGCAGAAATCAGCAAAAACGGCTCCCTGAAAGAGTTTGAGTCCTGCGTCCGCCGCCAAGACGGCAGCACTACCTGGATCTCGGAAAACGTGCGCGAAGTCCGCGACGAAGATGGCGAGATCCTTTACTACGAAGGAACCGTCGCCGAAATCGCCGATCGCAAGCGCGCCGAAGCAGCCCTGCGAAATCAAGAATACTGGTTGAAAACCGCGATTAACGCCGTGCCCGACGCGATCAACCTCACAGACAGCGAGGGGCGCTGGCTGATTGCCAACGACTGCGCCCTCCAACTTTTGGGCTGGGAAACCGCAGACTACCAGGGTAAAACTACTGCCGAACTCGCTGCCACCGCCGATCCGAGAGTCAGAGAAATCCTGCTAACTTGGCAGGAAACCGACGAAACCACCTGGCAAGCAGGCACTCTTACCTCCAGCCGCCAAATTGTCCCCTTGCCCACAGGTGGCAGCAATTTGTTTGAAGTGCGGAAAGTGCCACTGTTCAACCCCGACGGTTCGCGCAAAGGTTTGGCAGTCGCGGGGCGGGACATCACGCAGGAAGTGGCAGCGGATGCAGCTTTGCGAGACAGCGAACAGCGGTTTCGGGCAATTTTTGAACGCGCTGCGATCGGTATGGTAGTCGCTACCCTCGAAGGTGTTGCGATCGCCACTAATCCGGCATTTCAAGCTATGCTGGGGATCTCAGAAGCTCAACTGCGGGGTGTCTGCCTCGACGACTGCGCGCACCCGGAAGACGCACAAACGTCGCGCGAGTTGCGCCAACAGTTAGTCGCGGGTTCCCGCGAAGCTTACCAAATCGAGAAGCGCTACCTCCGCCAAGACGGCAGCATCAGGTGGGGACGCCTCAGCGCCTCTGTCATCGACAGCAGTCAGGGAACGCCACAGTTTATTTTGCAAATGGTAGAGGATATTACCGATCGCAAACAAGCCGAGTCAGCTTTGTTCCAAAATGAGGCTAAGTGGCGATCGCTAATTCTCAACAGTTCCGACATCATTACTATTCTCGACGCCAGCGGTCGCATTGTTTACGAAAGCCCTTCTGTAGAAAGAGTTTTAGGCTACGAACCCGATGAAGTCGCCGGTCAAATTGCTCTCGATTTGATCCACCCTGACGACCTGCCCTCGGTGATGTCCGACGGCGAAAAACTGATCGCAAATCCAGGCGATCCGATCGCCCTAGAAGGTCGGTTCCGGCGCGCTGACGGTTCTTGGTGTTTTCTCGAAGGTGTGGGCATCAACTTGCTAGCAGACCCCGCTGTGAAAGGAATTGTGATCAACTCCCGCGACATGACCGCGCGCCGGCAAGCAGAGTACCGCCTCAGCAAAATCAACGAGTGCTTTTTGGGATTCACCACCGACGCCGCTGAGAACATCCAGCGGCTGACATCCTTAGCCGGCGAGCTTTTGGGCGGAAGCAGCGCCATCTACACCCGTTTAGGTGGCGCTCTGCTGCACGCGATCGCGACTTGGCAAGCGCCGCCGGACTACCCGCTAGTCGAGATCGCCGAGGGCCACATCTGCACCGACGTATGCAGCAAAGGAAGCGATCGGGCTGTTGCCATTCCTGACTTGCAGAACACGATCTACGCCCAAACCGATCCCGCTGTCATCCGCTACCAACTGCGAAGCTATCTGGGACAAGCAGTGCGGCTGGGCGACAATTACGTGGGTGCGGTGTGCGTTGTCAACACCGACTCGATCGCGCCCACAGAAGCCGATTGCAAGCTGATCGGAATTATTGCTGGGGCGATCGGAGTTGAGGAAGAACGGGCCGCCGCCGCCTCGCGCGATCGGCAAAAATCCCAAGAACTGCAAACAGCTTTGAGCGACTTGCAGCAAACTCAAATGCAGTTAGTACAAACCGAAAAAATGTCTTCCCTCGGACAGGTGCTAGCAGGAATTGCCCACGAAATTAACAACCCAGTTGGCTTTGTCGCCGGCAACCTCTGCCACGTCCGAGGCTACGTTCTCGACTTGTTAGAAATCGTGCAAGTCTATCAAGAAGAGTACCCAAATCCCCCAGCAAAACTTCAGCAACAAGCTGAGGATATAGACTTAGAATTTCTAGCAGAAGACCTGCCAAAATTGCTCAATTCGATGCAGACAGGATGCGAGCGCATTGTAGAAATTATTCAAACTCTCCGAAATTTCTCGCGGGCGGACGAAGCGAAAATCAAAACTGCCGACATTCACGAAGGTTTAGAAAGTACCTTGTTAATGTTGAACACCCGGCTGAAAGCCAAGGCCAAATGGCAAGGCATTAAAGTTATCAAAGAATACGGAGAACTCCCGCAAATAAACTGTCATCCCGGACTGTTAAATCAGGTATTTATGAATGTATTGGCAAATGCGATCGACGCCTTGGAAGAAAGCTGCAGCCAAGCAAAAGACACCGCCAATTCTATCTTGCCTACTATTACTATTCAAACTGAAACGATTGATGACAAGAGCATTTTAATTCGGATCAAAGACAACGGGTTGGGCATTCCCGAAGATCAGATTGTGCGTTTGTTTGACCCATTTTTTACCACAAAACCAGTAGGTAAAGGCACAGGTTTGGGTTTATCAATTTCGCACCAAATTGTCGTTGAAAAACACAACGGCAAATTGCAGTGCCTCTCAGAACCCGGTAAAGGTAGTGAATTTATCATCGAAATTCCAATTAAGTAGAAGGAATCAGGAACAGTCCTGGACGCAGTACGATATCCAGAAACCGGGTTTTTTGGAAAAACCCGGTTTCTGTTGGCTGCAACGTGGGTATCTTGTAGGGTGCGTCGCTACCAGATTTTCTATTTTAATTGCAGATTGGAGGGTAGCGACGCACCCTACGGTATCTATTTATTCTGGAAATTAAAAACTAAACTGCGTCCGCAAATTGCCCACAAAAATTGTCGGGTTGTTGTCGAAATTATTAGCATTCCAGATCGCATAAAATGCCGGTACGAGCGAAATATTCTCGGTGACAGGCAAATAATAAGTGGCTTCAAGTTCGTACTGCTTGCCACCATTTCCCCCGCCCGAAACCAGAAACCTCCGACCGCCAGTAACGTCAAAAGGCACTAAAAATGAGGCCGTAAACACAGCTCCTTTTTTGAATAAATCAGGAAGTGCAAATCCTAACATATAAGATTGAGTTTTGATCGTGCCGTCGGGTCGGTCAGTCTTGGGAAATATATTGGTTTCGGCGTAGCCGTAGCGGCCGAAAAGACCGAAACGGCGGCTCAGCGACCAATCGAAATTAAAGCTATAAGTATTGGCAGTAGCATTGCCGAGACGACCACCGAAACCGTCATCTGCCAAACCGTTAAGGGGCCTGCCATTCGGTGCTCCGATTAGCCCGCCAATTTGCTGGATGTTGGAACGGCTGTACAAAAACCGCAAGTTTGCCCGATCGCTCGGACTGAATGTTAGTTCGGCGGTACTCGTATTTGTCCCACCAAACAAGCCTTGAGACGGATTGGAAGCGGAATTAAACACCGAACTGGGCAAAAATTCCATACTCTCGCCCAAATAGCCTAAACGCAGTTTCAATCGGCGGCTGATATCCCACAAAGCCAAAGCACCTGCGCCGCGTTTGGTAGCAGTTAACAAAGTGCTATTGTTAGAATTAAAACTGCTCGCACCGTCCACGAAAAAGCTAAAATTATTGTTGTCAAAGTAGCGGTAGAAATTAATTCTCGGACCGATTACTACTTGCAAGCTGTTGCTAACCGGGAACTGATAATAAAGTTCTCGCAGGATAACTTCATTGGGATTCACCCCAGCAGTCTGGTCTAGAAAAGGAGTGCCAAAGGTATTAAAAAGACCCGGAGAAGTATACTGATTGGCTGGTGAATTTCCGTTACCTACAGCTAGCTGTGTAACCAATTGGTCTTTCCCTGTAAAAGAAGTAGTGAGGGTTAACCAAATTAAGTGGCTGAAAGTAATTTCTGGGTCGTCCACTCTCTGCACGATCGGTCGGTTGGTGACAGGATCGCGTCCGGCTACTCGATCGAGCGGAGCAGCATTTCCATCTATTGCTTCAACTCGGACTCCCTTGCCTGCAAAAGCTCCACTCAGATTAAACCAAGCAAATCCGTTGAGTTTAGTAGTAGTTGAAAATTGGTTGGCTTCCAATTCGGCCGTGCGGGCTTCTAAAGCATCTACTCTACCGCGCAATGTAGCTAATTCTGCCGCAAATTCTTCTTGCAATCTTTGCAAAGCAAGTAAATCTTCTCGCTTAACTAAATTACCAGTAGAACCGCCAAGTTGTTTGGTAATTTGATCCAAGCAAGCGTTTAATCCGGCGGCGAATTCATACCGAGTCATTGCTCGATTGCCTCGGAATGTGCCGTCTGGATATCCCGCAATGCAGCCGTATCTTTCTACTAGGGATTGCAAGGCTTGAAAAGCCCAATCTGTCGGCCGCACGTCGGAGAGTTGGGAAACAGAAGTGACTTGTGCTGCGTCTTCTTGTATGCTGAGGTCATCAGCGGTGCCCGTCTCGCTGCTGATGTCGGCAACTTTGCTGGCTTCAGCAACTTGTTGAGACTGAGGAGAGTTTGCAATTTCTAACTTCTGTGGGGGCAATTCGCGAATTGCCTCTGTTATTTCTGGGGCTGTTGTTGTACGATTCACCCATGCTGCATCTGTTTGGGGTAAAGCACGATTCACCCATGCTGCATCTGTTTGGGGTAAAGCAGGATCGACTGTTGCTATATCTGTTTCGGGTAAAGCACGATCGACTGTTGCTGCATCTGTTTGAGGTAAAGCAGGATCGACTGTTGCTATATCTGTTTCGGGTAAAGCACGATCGACTGTTGCTATATCTGTTTCGGGTAAAGCACGATCGACTGTTGCTATATCTGTTTGAGGTAAAGCGCGATTCACCCATGCTGCATCTGTGTCGGGTAAAGCGCGATCGACTGCGGAGTTAGTATCTGCGGTAATCGCCGCTAACTGCGGTATCTCAATCTTACCTCCTGCCAGCGCTGCGTCTGGGGTAGCCCTAGGGACGGCACTCGCTTCTAGCGCAACTTCAGGAGTTGAGGTATCCTGAATTTGAGCTGTTGCGGAGAGCGGCCCCAAAGGCACTGCCGCACCAGAAATCAAGAAAGACAGCCAAAAAGCTTTAACGGAGCTTGAATTCTTCACCATACAACTCACACCACTTGTTAAAAATTAAATCGGGCACATCTTAACCGATAAGCTTGCTTATAAATGTATTTTTTTTTACAAATTCTTATAAATAGTTAAAACTATTTTAGGAAGCGATCGATTCCCAATCACTAATGACTGATGACTACTGACTCCTGACTAATTCCCAAAATGAAGTTTTTATTAGTTACAGATTTAGACTACACGCTAGTCGGAGATGACGAAGCAACTCAAGTTTTCAACCAGCGCTTGCAACCTGTGCGATCGCAAATTTGTTTGGTTTACGCTACCGGGCGTTCTTATGCTTCAACTTGCGAATTAATTGCCCAAAAGCAACTGCTAGCACCGGACTATTTGATCGCAGGTGTAGGCAGCGAAATTTACAAAGACGGAATCCTCGATTTAGATTGGGCCGAATATCTTTCTCAAGGCTGGGATAAAATGGCGATCTCCTCTTTAGCGCAGCAGTTTTCCCAGCTTAAACCCCAATCCGTCAAAGAACAAAATCCTTGGAAAATCAGTTATAGTCTGGAACCAGCAGCAGAAAATAGCTCGACAGTCCAGGCTTTGCAACAAAAGTTAACTGAATCGGGACTGCCAGCTCAAATCATTTTTAGCAGCAATAGAAATGTGGATATTTTACCACAAACTAGCAATAAAGGCAATGCCCTTACTTATTTACAAAAGCGCCTACAAATTCCATCTGAGACAACATTAGTTTGCGGTGATTCTGGCAATGATATCAGTATGTTTGAACAGGATGCCCGGGGAGTAATCGTCGCTAATGCTCTATCAGAACTCTTAGAATGGCATCGCGAATCCGGCACTGAAAATCATTATTTAGCTGGTTCTGCTTGCGCTTGGGGAATCATGGAAGGAATGGCATATTTTTGGGAATTTTGATTGCCAAAAATTCCCTTTGGTTTGTAGTGAGCAGTGAAGTCCTCAGTACAAACGCACCCGAAGCACCCCAAGTCCTGCAAACCGTTAAAATCTGTTCAGGAATCTCAACCGCGTATCGATCGAACCTGGGAATTGCGATACCATCAGCCTGTACTGCTTTATCAAACCTAATCGAACTTAACTTTAGTTACCTCAAGCGAGTTGAAGTTTATTTCCTAGCGTGTCGGGTGGAACTCACATCTTGCACCATTCTCAAGAACAGGCTAATTGAGAATGGTGCAAGATGTGAGGTGGAACGTAGTGGAGGGAGTCGGCTATCCCAAGATAAGTCGGCGAGCCCTCGATCACCAAAAGTTATATAGTTAAGCTTAGCGCCTCAACCTAAATTACTCTCTCTATAAAAACTTATCTTTCTAGATGCACAAGATGTAGGTTGAGTCAACTATTTGCCCCTTTAGTTCAGTTCGCGAACGCACCGCCAGATGGAACAAAATACTTTACCCGTAGAGGTGATTCTCTCTCACCCCCGCCAATATTTAGGTAGCATTCGGCTGGATTGGACGCCACAACCGGGGAACTATCTAGATTTAGAAGGACAAACCTACGCTGTTTTGGAACGCCACCACCGCTATCAGCTCAAATCCGGCCGCTACCGACTGCAAAAAATTGCCCTGTACGTGCAGTCTGCCACACCGCCGACGGAAAGAACATTTGTAAGCGGCATTTGGGTTATCGGAGATGCTAGCTGCCGCTTTAATGCTCGATCGGAAATTCTGCGCTGTGCTGTCAATCCTAATGGCCCGTGCAACTGCTGCTGCGATTACCAAAAGTCTTGAACCATCGAGTCAATCGATTTTAGATTTTAGATTTTAGATTTTAGATTTAAGCATTGACTTGCGCGAGATAAATTCGGGGGCGCCTTTATCGGATACAGGTTTTTTATTTCTGGACGGATGAATCACGTGGCGGGTATCCTGGATGCTTTCGGTCAGTAAACAATTCCACCTCGCCCAACCGAGAGTGCCGAGAATCTCGGCGTCTCCCTAATTTACAAGAAACTATCAAAACCAACTAGCAACTCTGGAATCGAATTTAACTTCTTCAAGAAGGCGGTAATCTATCTTCTGATAGCTGTGGAGCACTTCGCGAATGCCAGTATGAATCAAATTTTCTATGTGCAGCAACTGCTCCGAAGAACAGCGAACCTGAACTGTTTGATTTGACACAGACTCGCCGGAGTCGATCGCAGTATATCTATTAGGAACTCGGCAGAGCACATAAGCAATTAAATCCTGTCGCAATCCCGAAGGCGAAAAAGCTTGTTGGTAGGGGTGCTTCGGATAAGACTCCAAGATTATTTCTACTTCCTCTGTGACTACAGCTAAGGTAATATTGACAAGATTTTTCTGCATTTTCCCTGTCCCCAAAGACTCGTTAACTAATATTTGTGTGCCCGTTCTCGATCTGGTCTGATTTCTCATGAATTTTAACCGGCTAATACCACCAATTTTTTTTCGGTCATCACCAGCTCAAACTCGGAACTTACCTCTTCTATAACCCGCAGCACGTAGCAGGGAATCTTGTCCGATAAAATAGCACTTGCCACCGTACCCGTGTGAATTTCTAAGACTGCTTCTGCAGCAGCTTCAAACATCAGTCGCTGTCCCGGAAACATCACTCTTTCAAAGTACCAATTAGGAATGTTCCCAATCCGAACCACCTGAACTAGGTTGGTAACATTTGCGTAATAGCACAGAATCTGGTTGTTACCTTTATAAGATAGCTGATCTGACATTTAAAAAATCTCCACACTCTTTCAAAAACTTACTGAGACTTGGCTTTGCCTGTTAGTGGCAATTACGAGTTTGGCTCTTTATCAAACGAGCGACTTATTTTTTTGATGTTATTCGAGAGCGCGAATCACATCCTCAGTTATTAATTTTTTTAGCATTGAGTTATCCTGCCAAAACTTAGATGTCTGTCACAGAAACCCCGTTTTTCCAGGTGAAAAAACCCGGTTTGTTTGGTCTGCAGAGCCTATATCCTGACTTATTTAGGTTGGTTGTGCTGTGGCACCCGTTAATAGAAAGTACCGTCACTTTCCCGAACTCTCCTGACAACAGATTCACTCTTTGGCAGCGGAATGGTGCTGAGAGTGCGATCGACCTTGAGATCCAGAGCTAGAAGTAAACTTTATCTAAAAAATATGAGGAAATTATGAAGACCATCATTTTTTTTGATAAATATACTTTTGCCCAAGCAGGGATTACAACAGTTAGGCAAAAACCGGGTTTTTTAGCCAAAAACTTCGCTGCATCTGTGATCCTGGGTTAAAAAACCAGGTTTCTGACGGAACTCTGCGTAAATCTTGGATTAGCAGGCTGAAACCTGGTTTTTCACCAAAAAACTTCGCTGCATCTGTGATCCCTGGTTAAAAAAAACCGTTCTTGAGGCAAATCTGTGTAACTTCTGGAGGAGTTATTCGGGCTGTAAATATGGTAATAGCCGATCGGCTTTGCAGGTAACAAAAAACCCCGACTCCCTGAGATCATCTCTAGAACTTCTAGGGAATCAGGGTTTAAATGAACGAATCACCGATCGATCTCAAAGCTAAATCAAAAAAATGAGGAAATTCTGAAAATAGCAGGAAAAACTAGAACTTTCCTGGACGCATAAACCCGGTTTATTAACATAATTGCGTGATTTCCGCAAGAATCAAGGGAATGAGAAAGCGGATTTTTGATCGATTTGAGATTTGAGATTTTAGATTAAAGAATTGAAGCATTGACTTGCGCGAGATAAATACGTTCGGCAAGTTTCATCGGATACAGGTTTTTTATTTCTGGGTCCTGAGTCTGCTTTCGGAATGAATCACGTGGCGGGTATCCTGGATGCTTGATTGTCATCCGGCTTTAATGTCCCCTTGATTCTTCCGTCGGGCTGGGCCGACTTTGTTTGTCTAGTAGCGGTTTCAACTGCCGAGTTTGATCTGCTATCTGCGATCGCATTTTACCCGAGTTTAAAGCAACGGTTCCCAACCCAGAATTTCCGCCACTTGCTGTGCCAAACTCAAAGGATCGAAAGGCTTTGCAATCACCCCCGCTACCCCCAAATCAGCAAATTCGCTCAAATCCATCGCCTGCACCTTAGCCGTCAGGAAAATCACCGGAATCCCCCGAGTAGCCGCATTGTTTTGTAGCAAACCAAACAGAGTAAGTCCGTCCATATCCGGCATCATCACATCTAGCAGAATAGCGTCAGGAAGTTGAGTTTCAGCTAACAGCAATCCTTGGCTGCCGTCGGGCGCGCTTAGTACAAACCAGCCGCCTAAATGTTCCAGACAAGCCTGAATCACGCTGCAGAGGTTTTTTTCATCATCGATGACAAGAATGCGCTTTGCTGACATAATTAAAACTCAAATTTTAAATTAATCATGGTAAACCAAAAAAGGACTTACGCACGCTGCCTCATCAACCGGATTTCTTTAAAGATATAGCAAAAGGAAGAAGCAATAAAATTAAGAGTTTCAGCACTTAAAAACGTCCTAATCGTCGGGCGCGTTTGCTATATTTGGCCGCTCACCTACTTAAACCCTGAACAGAAAAATCGACCTATCAGCCTCCCAAAATCATCCTACCCGCGTGGGTTGCCAGCAAGTTGAGCTGTCGCCAGATATTATCAAAGCAATCTCAAACCTCCAAACTTTTTCCCCCTTCGCCTTCCAACGGTGCAGGCACTGTGAAGTAGAAACTGCAGCCTTGTGAGACAACACTTTCGACCCAAATTCTGCCCCCGTGCTGCTGTACTATGCTGCGACAGATAGCCAAACCCAAACCCGTACCTCCTTTTTGGCGGGAGTCAGAAGCATCCACCTGTTGAAACCGTCCAAAGATAGTTTCTAGTTTATCTGCCGGAATCCCCCGCCCTCGATCTTTGACTTCAAATAAAACCCGTGAAGCGTAGCTATCCCGTAGGGAATCGCCCAAATCTTCAACCCTGACAGTTACTGTGCTCCCTGGAGCGGAGAATTTAATCGCATTGCTCAACAAATTTACTAGCAGTTGAACGATTCTGTCGGGGTCAGCCCAAATTTGGGCTGTTTCGGGCAAAATCGACAAATCAATGTTATTTTCAGCAGCCAAAGAAAGTACAGCTTCTGCAGACTTCCGCATCAAAACCTGGGCATCGCACCACTGCTTGACGAGGATAACTTGGCTCGAATCTAGCCGCTCTAAGTCGAGAATATCGTTGACCAAACGCACTAACCGTTCGGTATCGCTCGAAGCGATTTCTAACATCTGTTTGGCAGTTTCCGGTTTATTTTTCAGTACCCCAGCCGCCAGCAAACCTAAAGAACCGCGAATGGAGGCAAGCGGAGTTCTCAGTTCGTGGCTGACAATCGAAATAAACTCATTTTTCATTTTTTCAATTGCCCGACTTTCTGTGATATCTGTGACTGTGCCGACGTGACCAATTAGTTGAACTCTGTCGGAAAAAATCGGAGCTGTTTTAAGCCGACAAAACCGGATTGTTCCGTCTCGCTGGATGTGGCGGAATTCGCAGGAAAATTCCCCATCTAGCGATTGCGATTCCGACCACTTAGACAAAATTAGTTTGAGGTCTTTGCGGTGAACAAACCGCATCCAGCCGTTTCCTAAAGCTGCTGCAGGTGTGAAGCCACCAATTGCTTGACAGCGAGGATTTGTATAGGTACATTTCCCCTCAGTATCGATTTTGAAAATGCCCACGGGCGAACTCTCGCTCAGAGAGCGAAATAAAGCTTCGCTTTCTCGGAGTTCTGCTTGAGAGCTTTCTAGTTCTCTGGTTCGCTGCAAAACTCGCATTTCTAACCGTTCGTTGAGCTGTTGGAGGGCGGCTTCAGCAAGTTTACGATCGCTAATATCGCGGTGCACTGATACCCAGTGGGTAAACTCACCATTTTCGTCCGCTATGGGCACAATGCTCATTTCTACCCAAAATTCCGTCCCGTCTTTGCGGTAATTGATCGAGTCAACCCGCACCGGCTGCCAGGTTTTCAAAGCTGTCCGAACTCGATGGAGACTGGCGCGGTCTGTTTTTTGTCCTTGCAAAATGCGTGGCGTTTGGCCCACAACTTCTTCTAGCGTATAGCCGGTCATCCGCGTGAAAGCTGGGTTGACATAAAGAATTCGCGGGCCCGGTTCCTCAATCGGTTCAGCTTCGGTAATTAACACGGCGTCGTTAGTGGTGGTGACTGCTGATTCCAACAGGCGCAACTGTAATTCTCTAGCTTTGCGATCGGTAATTTCTGTAACTGTCCCCACCATCCGCACTGCATCGCCGGATTCGTTGTAAAAAAACTTACCTTTCCCCTCCATCCAGTGAATACTGCCGTCGGGCCAAACCACGCGGTATTCCTGAAAGTAATCTGATCGCTGGGCCAGGATCTGATTTATAGCATTCTCGATACTTTTTAAATCTTCTGGGTGAACGCAAGCTGCAAAACTTTCATAAGTTCCGGCAAAAGTTCCCGAAGCCAACCCAAACAACTCTTCGTGTTCCCTCGACCAAACAATGAGATTTTTCTGCATATCCCAGTCCCAAAATCCGATTTTGGTAGCGGACAAAGCTAAGCTGAGCTGCTGATTGGTTTTCCGCAACTCCATGCTAGTAATCGCCACTCGAAGTTCTCGAGCTATTTCGATTTCGCATCGCTGCCAAGGCAAAGATTTTAACCTCACAGTTTCTTGCCACAACTCAAAGGAATTGCGAGGAGACAGCGGCCGGCGGCCATCCGGTTTAACTTCAATTTCCCCGTCTGGTTTGCCGGCCCAGTTGACAGTTTGAATTGTTTCTGGACGGAACCACAAAATGTAATAATTTTGCATCTCGGACATGGCAAGTACCAGCAAACCGCTAGCAACTTCTTTAAACTTCTGGGAGGGCGGATACAGTTTTGAGAGAGAATCTGTATGAAAAATATCATTATTTATTTGAGTTTTTATCCAAGCAATTAAGTTTTCGATTTCTAGCAATTCCGGGGTTTTGCCGATGGTTGTTAAATTTTCATTTGCACACACAACTCCACCAGTAGCGCCCACTAAGGTCAGCAATTCATCTCCGGATTTAAGTAAACCTTCTACAAACCAGTGTGATTGAGAAATTTTGGTAATAAACTTATGGCAATTTTCTTTTAAATAAATTGCATATTCCCAATTTTCGCTATCTTGTTTGTAGCTAAGTTCTAGATTCACAAAATTTGCTAGCAGTTCGCAAGCCTTTCTTGTTTCGTAGTTGACATACTTTCGTGTTGAGTGGTGACAGGCGATCAATCCCCAGAGTTTTCGATCTTTGATTAATGCCAAGGTCATGCTAGCGCCAACGTTCATATTTTTGAGATATTGAACATGGCAAGGGGAAACTGCTCTCAACAAAGAGAAGCCCAGATTCAGGGGGCGACCGGTCAGCGGATTGCAGTGAGGAATTAGTTCTATCGGCTGACAGTTAATATCGGGAATAAACCGAATTAAATTCATGTTGAACAGCTTTCTTGCCAGGGGAGGAATATCGGTAGCCGGATAGTGCAGTCCCAATAAAGGAGCCAAACTTTCTACTTTGTCTTCGGCGACAACTTCCCCCGCACCGGTGGTATCAAATTTATAGACGATCGCCCGATCGAAACCGATCATCCTCCGCACTTCTGCAACTGCTGTCTGACAGAGAACTTGCAGGTTTGGTGTTTTGTGGATTTTGTCGATCGGCTCTTGGACTAAATGATAAAAATTGAAAGAATCGCTGGGTTTTGGGGAAACAGCCGACTCGAGTTCAAGAATTAATGCTGAACTAGATTGATGCAGCGTTCCCTGAAAAAAAGACTGGCGGTTTTGACTTTTGAATGATAATCTGATACCGTTAGATTGATGGCAGTTTTCAAATAAAGCTTTTTCTATAGCCTCAATTTCCTCAGTTTCGACAAATTCCTGTAAAAATTTGCCCAAAAGTTGTTCGGGATAAATGCCGATATCCTCAAAAATATTGTTACTTACTTGCAAAATTTTCAACTCAGGAGATTCCAACACTAAAAGGATGCCATGAGGTTGGATCGCAGCCGGGGCGTAAATTTGTTCGTAGTCGCTGTCATTGAGATTGTCTGTGTCTGAGGGCAATACCATTGCTTTCATCTGATTAATACTTCTCTAAATTAGCCTGTGTTCTTGATCAGCTCGCAAGCATCAATCAAAAGCACCGCGTCGGAATCACACAATCTAACAATCCCAAGTCGGGCTAAGGCTTCCTGATTTGTTTCGGACACGCACTGCATATTTGCTCCTAGTTATCCCATTTAAAAAAATAGAATACAACTGTAGGTACGTGCTCGAAACCCATATCTGATCAGTCATTCCCTGTACTTCAATTCTTTAATTCTTTAAATCTAAAATGGGATTAGCGCTGTGCCTGAGCCAGTCTGTTTCTGAGTTGAGTCCGCTCCAAACGATTCAGGAGGCGAGCAATTAATTCCGGTTTGACGATCGGCTTGTTAACGTAGTCGTCAGCACCTGCAACAAACATTTGGCGCACTATTTCCGACTCGGAATGAGCCGTCAGAAATAGCACTGGGAGCTTGCTCCAGCGCAAATCGTTGCGAACTGCCAAACACAGCTCGATACCGCTGTAACCGGGCATCTCCACATCTAAAATTAGCAAATCCGGACAAGTTGTTTCGAGTACCTCCCAGAACTTTTCGGGCTCATCCAATGTTGTTACTTGAAATCCCCAAGGTTGTAGAATCACTTGCAGTGCAGCCAATAGATGCACGTCATCGTCTACCACCATAACTTTAGCTTCAGCAGGGCCAGTCTGGTCGAGTAGTTGGGCGACTGCTTTGAGTATATCTGCTGGGGGGATAGATTTGTGTAAAAAGCCCGAAGCTCCCAAACGAGCAACTTCTATTCGATCGCTCAATTGATTGTGTCCGCTAAAAACCATCACCGGAATTTCGGGCTTTTCACTGCGGAGTTCGGCTAAGAGAGAAAGTCCGTTTTCCTGAGATCTGGAAAATGTCAAATCCAGCAAAATCGCGTCGGGAGGCTGTTGAGAAATCGCATTTCTTGCCGCTTGCACAGAGTTGGCAACTTCTATCTGGAAGCCGGAACCGGATGCTACTGTTTTCAGTTGATCGCTCCCAAAAGTATCATCATCAACAATCAGCATTCGGCGCGTTTGGGAAACAGCAGGAACCAAATCGCCTTCTGGTTCGGGCGACGGGTGATCGAATATCTGTTTGAGCTGATGCAGAAATCCCTCAATCTGCTGAGCCGTCCCCGGTTTCAAGATGTTTTCAGCCTTGAACAAATGTTCTATCTGCCGCGCAACTTCCGAACCTTTTGGCAGGCCTAACGTTCCCAAAGAACCGACTAATTTGTGAGCTTGGGTCTGGGCGGCCTCGCGCAGTTGGCCCTCCAAGCTTCCGTTTTTCAGTTGAGCGATCGCGAACTCGAATATCGCCACCTTTTCTATAAAATTAGCTTTTAAATTTCCCCGCATTTGGGCAATCGCATTCAAGACTTTGAGACGGCGCTCATCTTTGTTTAATTCCGGGCTCGACCCGCTGGATTCAGTAGATAAAGTCTCTTGAGTTGTAGCAGTTTCTGCTGTTTCCTGCCCAACTTGTTGGCTCTCAATCTCCTCCGGCAGACTTTTGAGCCGATAGCCCAATCCGTACACGGTTTCCACTAAATCTACAGTCATCCCGGCTGCTTTCAGCTTCTGCCGCAGCCCCTTGATGTGAGCGGTAACGGCTTCTTCTTGAGGAAATTCGCCGGCCGACCAAATGCGATCGAGGATGGCGCTGCGACTGAAAATGCGCCGAGGATTTCTCAGGAAAAGTTCTAGCAAATTGTACTCTTTGGGAGTCAAGTGCAGCACTTTTTCGGCATAAGTTACTTCCGTAGTGTCCGGGTTGACTTGCAGTTTTTCCCAGGTCAAATTTGTACTTGACAAAGTTGCCTTACCCCGGCGCAGCAAAGCCCGAATTCGAGCGATTAATTCTTCGAGATTAAAGGGTTTGACCACATAATCGTCTGCACCCGCCTCTAAACCTTGGACTCGATCGTTGCTGCTATCTAGCGCTGTCAGCAGTAAAATCGGCATTTGGCAGCCAGACGCTCGCAATTTTCGACACAAACTAATACCGTCGAGTTTAGGAATCAGCACATCCAAAACAATCATGTCGTAATCGTATGCCTGCACCAAATGTAACGCTGTTTCACCGTCTGCTGCCGCATTCACATTGTAATTGTGAGAGTTCAGCGCTTGAGTCAGCAAACTGACTGTAACTGTGTCATCTTCTACCAGCAGGATTTTCATAAACGTCACCTGTCCTTCCAACTATTATTGGAACTTTTTATCTGTGGGGCTAATTAAATAGCCTTTTTACAACTTAGTTTAAAAATTCCCCACCTTCAGTATAACAATCATTATTCTGCAAATAGAATAATTTACAATTATTCTATTTATTTTAGTTCTTTTCCTCTCGAAATATTTCCTTAAATTCTGGCTAGATTTTATGGCTTTTTGGACTTCAGCGCCTGCTGAATTTTTTGAATCAGATATTGCGAGGAATCTTGATGTTTAACTAAGTCTTCCAGCTCGGAAACCGCTACTTCAGCGTGTTCTATCTCTCGAACTAAAGAATCAGCGGTAACACTGTTTATAACTCCCAAAGGTTCTTTGATAACGGTCTGTGAAGTGAAATCTTTTTCCGCTATTAATTCCTCCAACTCTAACAGGGCCATTTCTGCGCGATCGATCTTGATAGTCACGGATTTAGCCACATTAGCACCCGCTCTTGCTGCCTCCGTGAGTTCGTGAACTCGAAGTTTAAACCGGCTGGCAATTTGCTCCATTTGAGTCCCCAATTCAAAAGTTTTACTTGCCAGTCTGCCAATTTCTAGACTCACTTTGCTCAGACCGCTGGGCTGACTTCCCATTTGATTGGTAACTACAGCCACCTGTACTGCTAAATGCCTGACTTGTTCGATCGCCTCCCGGATGGTTCGGGAAGTGCGGTTAACCGTTTCTAAATCATTAGCTATTGCTTTGCCCACGCCCAAAATTTTATCTGTATTGTTGCAAATAGAATTAGCACCTTGAAAAGTAGCTTGAAATGCTTGGCGACCTTCCGAAGAAATCAGTTTCGCAATCCTCACAAATCGCTGATTCATTTGAGCAATTTCTTCAGCTTGTTTTACCAGTGCCACTTGCTGGAAACTGGGATGGGTCTGCAACTTTTCTGTTTGACGTTGTTGGATTTTTAAAAGCTCATTACATTCGTGAACCTTAGCCTGTTCTTGTTGAAGTAGCGCCAAATACTTATGTCTTTCTACTCGGTATTTTTGAATAACCTTGTTAGCTTGCGCTAAAAGTTTTGACTGGGCAATCACCAGAGTGTGAACGTCCAAAAGGCGGTGGCTCTGGTCTTCCATTACCACAATAATCGGTTCATAAATCAAGTCTTTGTGCCTGTTGAAAGACGCTTGGACAGCATCGTCAACTTTCCAGTTTTCCGAAAGCAGCAAAGGCGGAATTCTAATAAAATCTAACAAGGCTCGAATCGGGTGTGACCCGTAAAGTTCTAGGCGATCGGGAAAACTCATTTTCTCTCGAAATTTGACGCGAGAAATCATGCCCAATACCTGTGATTCATGAGTAATAATGACTCCCGGCAGGTCGGGTTCTTGCTCAAATCTTTCAGCCACTACCTGTCCTAGAGTTGCAGCGCTCACTTGGAAGTCGTGACACGGCAGATGTCCGATCGTGAAATCGGGGGTGAGTTGAGTTGGATTGCTCATTTACCCGGATAGTGTTAAGTACAAGTTAACAAATTATATATTAATATTATACTGGAATAAGATTGTTGAAAGTAGTCAACGACCCAGCACCGAAGTGACTGGGCTTCGCGCCTAAAACTTCATTTTCAGTTGACCAGCCTGACAGTAATGACACCAAGCGGATACGTAGCTAGTCCCCTGTTCTGTCGTTAAGGGTTAAACATTTTTATTTGGGTTAAGGACGTGCCATTAGCCGAACAAGCTCAGAAAACAAAGGCGCGTGCTAACTTCACCCCAGCAATGGGAGTAAAATTGCTTAGTTTCAATCAACAACCCGGTTCACAAACACGAGCAGAAGCGATCGATTATACAGCCGTATCCCTTCCCCCCGTTTCCTCCTACCGCTTTCGCGCTCGTAAAGGGCAGGAGCGCGGGTCACTCGCCCAGAAGAAAGATGACAACTATAGCGAGAAATTAGCTCTGTGGCTCCGGGGCCTTCTATTACCTACTTTCTGACTACTGTCATCTCAAGTCTGTTGGATCGGCCGCGCCTGTTGTGCCCCAGGTTCCGTCCTCACCACAGGGGCATTCATATTTTGTTCTTTAAAACAACCGGGAAAATATCTAGATTGAAACCAAAAACCTTAAATCGGACTTTGCCACTAGCAACCTTTGAGGCTGCTTACCAGTTGTTACAGCAAATGGCTGAAATTCCAGGGGCGATTTGGCTCACCGACGATGCGATCGCTGATTCTCAAAATCTGGAAAATTCGTCGGAAAGGTTTGCAGCAGTGGTATCAGAGCATTTTAGCGCGCTGCTGCGGGGCAATCTATTAGATGAGTTCGCAACAAACGGACACAACCACAGCGAAAAAAATCTCCATTCGCAATTGAATGTGCAGTTGACTTTCGACCCGGGGGCGATCGCCAATTTCCTGTCTCCCCTCGCAGACAAACTCGCAGAAATAAAGCCCGCACCTTCGTGGAAAATTGACATTCGCGCCCTCAAACAAGGAATTAAAAATATACAGCCCAACTCGGCCGTTCTTCAAAGCGAATTCACCCTAAATTTGCTGGATATTCTTGCTGCCAATGCCAGCCAAAATAATCGCCTCCCCCTACACAGCCAAACAGAAATAGAGGGAAAATCAGCGCCCAAAGTTATAGCTCCAGAAACGCTACAAAGCCAGATTGCTGAAGCCGTCAATCAATTACAAATTGCCAGTCCCTGCATTTCATTTTGTCAGCCAGTAGAAGATGCTTTGCAGCAGCAGCTTGAACAAGAGCGACTTTTGAATCAGGTGACAACTCAAATCCGCCAGAGTTTGGAATTGCCTGTCATTTTGTCAAAAGCAGTCGAGCAAGTGCGAGAGTTTTTGGAGGTCGATCGCCTGTTAATTTATCAATTTGAAAAAGTGCCAGCGTCGCACAATGGCGAGTTAGCTAAAGAAATACCTGCAGCGGTTTCTGGGTCTGGCGAAATCCCAGAAAAATCCGGGTCTTACTTGTATTTAGGCCGCGTTACCTACGAAGCTTTAGCCAATGATGGTATCTCGTCTGTACTAAATTTTAGTGAAGACGCGCAGTGTTTTACCAATGGAGTCATTGACCGAGAAAAATATCGCAAAGGTTTGGCTTTGTGCGTCGCGGATGTGGAAACAACTTACTCTTCGCAGCCTTGTTTTTTAGAGTTGATGCGGCGGGCGAAGGTACGGGCAAAGTTGCTAGTGCCGATCGTGGTTCAAGACGACTTGTGGGGGCTGCTAATTGCCCACCAGTGTACTTTTCGCGAGTGGGAAGAAAGCAAAAAAACATTTTTGCGACAAATAGCAGAACATTTGGCGATCGCCATTTACCAAGCCGAACTTTATGCACAAGTCCAGCAGCAAAAGCGCACCTCAGAACAGCGCGTAATAGAACGCACGCGAGAACTGCGCGATGCACTGGTTGCCGCCCAGTCTGCCAGCCTCGCCAAGAGCGAGTTTTTGGCAGCTATGAGCCACGAATTGCGGACTCCTCTCACTTGCGTCATCGGCATTTCCGACACACTGCTGCGGTGGTCTTACGGCAAAGTTGGCAGTAAAGAAGTGCCAGTGCAAAAGCAGCGGCAGTACCTGCAAACTATCCGAGACAGCGGCGACCACCTATTAGAATTAATTAACGATATTTTAGATTTATCGCAAGTAGAAGCGGGAAAAGCTGTATTAAAAATTAGTGAATTTTCACTTTCTAAATTAGCTTCTCAGAGCCTGCACGCCCTCAAAGAAAAAGCTGCGGCTAAAGGCGTGGAACTGCTGCAAGAACAGCGGATAAAACAAGAGTGTGATCGCTTCATCGCTGACCCGCGCCGCTTGAGACAAATTCTCTTCAATCTTTTAGGAAATGCGATTAAGTTTACTCCCAAAGGCGGGCGAGTCATCCTGCGAGTTTGGGTGACAGAAGATAAAAATAGAACGCCTGCTGTGCGACAACCTGGTACTGCACCTGCTGGCAGTACCGCTGTTTTTCAAATCAAAGATACCGGAATTGGAATTCCCGAAAATCAGCGATCGTTGTTGTTTCAAAAATTCCAGCAGTTGGATTCCCCCTACCGCCGCGAATACGGCGGCACCGGTCTGGGATTGGCTTTAACTAAACAGTTAGTAGAGCTTCACGGCGGCGCGATCGAAGTTAACTCTACAGTTGATGTCGGCTCTACTTTTACCGTTTTTATACCCATCCAAACTCTAACCAAAGATGAATCCACAAAATTTAAATATGAAAAATCGAATTCATCTTTACCGCTGCATTCTTCCTCATTGCGGGGCAGCCTCGTGCTCGTCGAAGAAGATGAAGAAACTGCCATGCTGATTTGCGATATCCTGACAGTCGCAGGAATGCAAGTGGTGTGGATGATTGAAGGTTCGGCGGCGGTGGAACAAATTGAACTTTTGCAACCGAATGCTGTGATTGTCGATATGCGTTTGCCCGGTATGAATGGCTGCGAAATAATTCACCAACTGCGTCAAAAAGCCGCTACTGAAAATATCAAAATTCTGGCTTTAAGCGCTAAGGAGATTCCCGCAGATGAGATATCTTCGGTGACGGCGGGAGCTAACGATTGTTTGGCTAAACCGATTCACCCTGAGCAATTGCTTGACAAAATTATTTCTTTAATGGCCGGGATTGGTAATGGGTAATTGGGAATTGGGCATGGCATGGGGCATGGGGCATGGGGCATTTAATATATATAATTGAGTTTTTGAGGTAATTATGGGAAGACCTGATTTTGAGTAATTAGGATCGCGAATTAAATAACTTACAATTTTAATTCTTATTGTGGGATGGGCGGGACGCCCATCCCACAAACTTGTGGAAGTTATTTAATTCTCATTCCTTAGAGGTTTATATAGCAATCCTAAATCATTCAGATAAATTTGTAGGGGTAGTGCTACCCCTACTCCCCGTGCCTACCCCTATCTATCGGGGCAACCACGGGGGGGATTGCCCCTACAATAATTACGCAAATCATTTAGGATTGCTATAAGTTGGCGGAAAGTTGGGCGAATGAGATTTGGAAGATTGTAAAAAAATGGGATTACTTCACCAAAGATACGATGGGCAAACAGATAGTTCGGTCTGCTGATAGTGTCTGTGCTAATATGGCTGAAGGCAGAGGTCGTTATAATGACCAAGATAATCGGCGTTTTGTAAAAATTGCTAGAGGCTCTTTGTACGAAACAGTAAACTGGTTAAGATTAGCCAATGCTAGACAACTTATCACAAGCGAAGAAGTAAGCAAATTTAAACCAATTGTCGATAAAATACTACCAAAACTTAATGCTTATTTGAACTCAATAGGGCACAGGGAATAAATTACAAAAAAAGCCCGATGCCCGATGCCCAATTCCCAATTCCCAATTCCCAATTCCCAATTCCCCATGATTAATTGTCAAATTCCTACAGGATTAATTGTTTCTTGTCAAGCACCTGCTGATTCGCCGCTGCACGATCCGATCGTAATTGCGGCAATGGCTCGAACCGCCATCAATCGAGGTGCATCGGGCGTGCGGATTGACACTCCGGCTCACATTGCAGCGGTGCGAAAACAGATATCCGCTCCCATAATTGGGATTTGGAAGCAGCAATTGCCGGGATGCGAGATTTACATTACTCCTCGGTTTGAAGACGCGCGGGCGATCGCCGCTGCCGGAGCCGATATTATCGCCGTTGACGCTACTCTGAGAAACCGTCCTGTCGGCGAAGATTTAAAGACGTTAATCGCGCAAATTCACAGCGAATTGGGCAAATTAGTGATGGCGGATGTAGATACAATAGAAGCTGCTATCGCGGCTGCCCAAGCTGGCGCAGATACTGTAGCCACTACTCTTTTTGGCTACACTCCCCAGACGGAAAATTTCTCGCCGCCCGGATTTGATTTGCTTGCGGAAATGGTAGAAAAGCTTAAGGTTCCGGTTATCTGCGAAGGCGGGATCGCGGGGCCGGAAATGGCAAAAAAAGCATTGGACTTAGGAGCGGTGGCTGTTGTTGTGGGGACAGATATTACTGGGATTGATATTAAAGTGACAGCCTATAAGTCGCTGATGGGGAAGTAAGAAGGAAGAAGGAAGAAGGAAGAAGGAAGAAGGAATAGGGAATAGGGAAGATGGGAGAAGGGAGAAGGGGGGAGAAAGATTCGGCGAGAGAAATCGCTTGTAGGCAAAGGAAACGCGCAAGGTAAGGGTGGGAAATATCGGGCGATTTCCATCGCCCTTTATCAGGGGAAGTTGCTAAGGAATGAGAATTAAATAACTTCCACTCTTGAAAGTGGGATGGGCGTCCCGCCCCTCCAAAAAGGACGGGCGGGACGCCCCTCCCACAAAAACAATTAAAATTGTAAGTTATTTAATTCGCGTTCCTAAATCAGTGCGCCGTTGATAAAGCTGCTAACTACAGCCAAGGCGATCGCCCCCAGTACCGCGCTCCAAAGGCCCATCCGCAAACTAAATCCTTCAACTAACTTCGCAGCCGAGGCAAAAACTATCACGTTCATGACAAAAGCAAACGCGCCGGAAAGCAATCCCAGCGTCAGTAGGTTCGGCACGAAAAAAACTGCTTTCAGAATTGGCAAAATTAAAACATTCAACATTCCCAAAACCGCAGCGGAAATTACTGCTTTCGGTGTGCTGTCAATTTCTACGCCGATCGGCAGTTGAGAAATCAGTAGCAAGCTGCTACCCGTCACCAGCCAAGCAATCAAAAAATCGATCGGTTCCACAGCGCCCCTACCTCCTTAACAGTTGAATTGTCAGAAAAACCTGATATTTAACATACATCTTGTATACCTTAATTAAACAATCCGGCTGATTCGTCTGCCAATCGACAGAATTTATGTCTGTTACTAAAGAGTGAGAAGTTATAATCCCTGTAATCATCTGCCCAATCATCCGGATGGGGCCCGTATCAACCTGTTAGTTGAATAAAAAGAGCAGATTAATTAATATGGCTGGCGATTTTTCTTTTAACTCTAAAATCCGATTCGACAAAAATGGCTTGGACAATGCTTCACGGCAACGCAGCCGATCGCTCCAAGTTATGGTTTTTATGCTGCTCGTCACTACCTTGGTGACGCTACCAATATTTCGTCTAGCCGAACTGCAACTGGTACAGGGAGCCTACAACCGACAGCGGGCGGAAAATAACCGCATTCGCCCTGTTTCAGTCGCAGCCAATCGCGGTCAAATTTTAGACCGCAACGGCAAAATTTTTGCGGCCAGCCGCGTATCTCGATCGGTCTATGTGTGGCCAAAAGAGCGATCGGCCAAGGAGTGGCAAGAGATCGCCGCTACACTGGGCCCGATCGTCAAACTTCCCGCGGCCGAAATTGTCAAAAAAATCGATGCAGTTGGCTACAGATCAGCCCTGCCAGTGCGAATTAGTAAGGATATCGATGTCGGTACTTTCGTCGCGTTGGGGGAACAAGCTAATACTTTGCGGGGAGTTGAAATTCGCGTTGAATCGAGCCGAGACAATCCCAACCAGCAATTAGCAGCTCACCTTTTGGGATACGTCGGCGAAGCTAGTTTAGATCAATTAAAAGCTAATCCTGCATATCCGATGGGAATGATCGTCGGTCAAATGGGAGTTGAAAAATTAGCCAATTCAACTTTAGAGGGCGTTTGGGGAAACCGTTTAATCGAGGTAAATGCTAAGGGCGAGGAAATCCAAGATTTAGGTGTAAAAGACCCTATTCCCGGCAAACCCGTGCAGCTAACTTTAGATTTAGATATGCAGAAAACTGCCGAAAAAGCTTTGGGCGATCGCCTGGGTGCAGTTGTGGCGATCGACGTAAAAACCGGAGCTCTTTTAACAATGGCTAGTTGGCCGACATTTGACCCCAATATTTTCACCCGCAAGGTAAGTCAAAAAGAATGGGATCGACTGCAAGGGCCAGACAAACCATTTTTAAATCGAGCCGTTCAAGGCTATCCAGTCGGCAGCACTTTTAAGATTGTAACTTCTGTAGCCGGGATGGAGTCGGGCAAGTTTTCTCCTGACTCGACTTTGGTAAGTTCTGCTTCAATTAACATCGGGGGAATTTCCTTTAACGAACACGGCGCCGGTTACGGCGTTATCGGTTTCCGCGATGCTTTAGCCTACAGCAGCAATACGTTTTTCTATCAAGTAGGTATGACTGCAGGGCCGGAAGAAATGGCGAAATGGGCTAAAAAAATGGGCATTGGCGGTACTATTAATTTAGATCTTTTGGGGATAGACGGCGCCAATCACGGTCAAGTTCCGATCCCAGCAGAGAAACAGAAAATGTATGGGGAAGATTGGTATGTTGGCGATACAGTAACAATGGCGATCGGTCAGGGTTTGGTACTTTGTACTCCCCTAGAATTGGCTGTGATGGTGTCAACTATTGCCAATGGCGGTTCGCGAGTGCAGCCCCATTTGTTGGCTTCTCAAACCAATACGCCTATTACTCAAAAAATTTCAACAGGTATTAAGCCGGCAACTTTAAATGTCATTAAACAAGGATTGATTGAGGTGGTGAAAAAAGGTACAGGTCGCGGCTTGAATGATGGTACTATTCCTTTAAGTGCGGGCAAAACTGGAACGGTGGAAATGCCCGGTCATCCTGACAATTCTATGTATGTGGGTTTTGCTCCTGCTGACAAACCTGAAGTTGCGATCGCAGTTATCGTTGAAGGCGGCGGATATGGTGCAGTATCGGCGGCACCAATTGCTCTAGACGTATTTAGAACCTATTTTCAAAAGCAGGGTTTTAAACCTACTAATAAGCCTCTCTAGTCATTAGTTAATAGTTGACTGTTGACTGTTCTCACTTTGTCCCATACTTCGATCGCACTATTCTTGATATCTTGGAAAAGTGCGATCGATGTTCAAAAGTTTTCCCCTACCAATCGTCTCACTTCCACGGTCGATAAATTCATCATTTGCGCCACCTGTTCCACACTCATTCCAGAATTTAAGAGTTGAGTTACGAGCTGGCGCAATGTTGACTCCGCTGCCAGTCGTGCTTGTTGCTCGGCCAGTCGTCCCAGGTTTTCTTCCTTGTGAGTCTTCAAAAACTCATCGGTTTCAGGAACTCTAAACCTCAATTCTCCTGAAATTATATGCAATTCCAGTCCCAGCACTTCACTGAACAACCACAGCGTATCGAAAGCGATATTGTTGGCAGCAATCGGCTCGTACTGATTGTTTATTAGACGTACTCCCTGTAAAATCGGATTTAGGTAATCTCCCGAGGGATCGTACTGAAAATATTCCCTAACTCCCAAAGCTCGATAAATTTCCGGTTTGGTTTCTTGGTCTTTCGTCTGAGTTGTTTCCGAAGTAATTTCTAACACAAAATCTGGAGTAATTCCCCCTTCTTCCCAAACTTTATAATTATCCCTTTTGCGGTTGGCAACTCCAAACACCACATAAACATCCGGGGCAACAACTGCCTGGTTGTTCCCTTGTTCATAATATATGAAAGAATTGGCTGACACGTAAACATCAGAACGTTCTTGAAAGTAAAGCTTGACAGCTTCAACGCTGTAAGTCATGTAATCGCGCGTGATGTCGCTTTCAGCCATCGGCTCTCCGTCGCTGCTGGGATATTCAATTTCTAGTTGTTCGACTTGAGTTAAAATTGTCATTTTTCAATTTTCCTCAAAGTTAATTAATTTAATGGGAGCATTCTGTCGGGTTTGAGAAAGTTTCAATATCCTCAAAAAAATTAACAGCGGCAAGGTGTGCACTGCACACCTACATAATTAGGTGCTGCGTCCTGGACTGTAAGGCTGTTAAGATGGTGTACAGATACAGACTCTTTAAATTCTAATTAATCCCTCTGTCTAAAATAATCATTTCCGAACCAACTACCGGACTTCTAGCTATTAACTTGCCTTCCATATTCGCAATTTCTAACTTGCTGAAATCGAGTGAGTTAGCCTCCTTCCACATCTTCGTTGCTAGTTGATTTTGCTCAAGTTCGCTGAGTTTGTACCAATCTTCAGCGACTTTTACCGTCAAAATGCTGCTGGCAAAATTAGCTTGAACAGACTCAACTAAACCGCCGCCCAGTCGATTCTTAATCTCAGTAACTTGATTTTGAATCGCAGCAATCAGAGACTGTTCGGGCGTCAGCGGTGGCGGTGGGATAATTTCTACTGGTTGGGGTTTTTCCGGCGCCACTAAATCGGGCAACTTGCTTTTGAATTTAGCAGAGATTGGCTCAGACGGTACGATCGCCTCTGGGGATTTTGGCGTTCCCGATGCCATAAAATCATCAAATGTTGGCGACGACTGCTGCGCTGCTGGCAAAGGCACTTTTGCTACTTTCTCCGACGGTTTTGCTGAGAAACTGTTGAAAGTTAAACCGACTACAACGATCAGAATTGCTGCTAGGGCGGCGTTTAAAATTGGATCGGACAGCTTCTGGTTCGTAGATGGTGGCAGTAGCGATCGCACTAGCCGCACAATACTTTGCCAAAGTACACCGACTTTTTCTAAAAAACTCCCGCCCGTGGGTTTTGATACAGACTTTTTCTCGGATTTTACCGCAACTTTTGGCGGGGGAACGCTGTTAACTTCCGCAGCAACAGTGGGAGGAGTTCCTGTTGCTGAGTCAGTTACTGTGGGCGCGATCGGCTTTTGGACCTGCAACGGTGGTTCTGCTGGTAATTTTTTCCCCGCTTTTCCCAAATTCTGAATCGAGGCAATCAAAGCTTTGATTTTCTGATTTTTGGGAACGCCACTGCTGGCATTTTGAGTTTTGCCGCCAGTGGGGGCAGACGAAGCCGGCGAGTCAACCTGCGGTTTGGGAGATTGAGACGGTTCTGGAGTTGGTTGGTTTAGTTGTTCTTCTGACATTTTCTCTGCCTTGGGGCGTTGCAAATATATCTAAACGCGATAAATTTTAGTTGAGCCATCTCAGCCTTAATTTATCATTTCATTAGTTGTAACTGAATCCAAATGAGCATCAAACGTCGTCACTTTCTAATTTTAGGCAGTCTCAGCAGCTTAGGTTTGGCCGGAGTGTGGAAAATGCTTCAGCTTCGGACTTCCTGGGGTACAGACGCCAATGCTGCTGTACCTTCTAACGTTGAGGCAGAAAGGGCGATCGTCCCTTTGCCGGCCTCACCGCCTATTTTACGCTTTATTTCGGTAGCCGACACCGGTACCGGGGCTGAAGGTCAGTATGCTGTGGCTGAGGCGATGGCCCAATATCACCGCGAAAACCCTTTTAATGTTGCTGTTCTCGCCGGCGACAATATCTACAATAACGGCGAAATTGAAAAAATCAATGCTGTTTTCGAGCGACCTTATCAGCCATTATTACAGCAAGGTGTAAAATTTTATGCTTGTCTGGGAAATCACGATATCCGCACTGCTAACGGCGATCCGCAAGTTAAATATGCGGGTTTTAATATGCAAGGTCGCTACTATACTTTTCGCCGCGATTCCGTACAGTTTTTTGCTTTAGATACCAATAACAATGCGGATTGGAAAAATCAGCTTGTGTGGCTGGAAAAAGAGTTGAGTCAGAGCACCGCACCTTGGAAAGTTGTGTTCGGCCACCACCCGATTTATTCCTCTGGCGTCTACGGATCGAATCAATCTTTTATTAAGACTTTCGCGCCTTTGTTTCAAAAGTACGGCGTGCAGCTTTATATCAACGGACACGAGCATAGTTACGAACGCACTCGCTCGATTAACGGTACGACTTATTTAATTTGCGGTGCCGGCGGTGGCACTCGTCCGGTGAATCGTTCTGAGTGGACGGAGTATTCTGCTAGCCGCCTGAGTTTTGCGACGTTTGATGTCTATGAAGACCGGATGTTTGTCAGTTCTATTGGTACTGACAAACGGGTTTTTGACAGAGGGGTGATTCAAGTGCGATCGGCTTAATTCAGATTATATTCAGGAGCCAACAAAATGAATAGGGGTTGTAGAGCCAATAAAACTGGTTTTGTTTTAGAAACAACTGTAGAAGGTACGTTGAGAGGCCACGGATATCTCGAAATATGTCCCCAGTTGCCGAAAAAGCGCAAGCGAGATTGGCTCTTAATCTCTACTGAAAATCCCAAGCGATATGCTAAACAGGTTTATATCGGGTCTAGCATTTATGAAACTGAAATAAATGTCGATTTTTATATTGTTGGTTGCGGTTTATTTCCTCTGGGTCTAATTGTTGAGTGCAAGTGGCAAGAAGACAAAGGTTCAGTAGACGAGAAGTATCCTTACCTCAATTTAAATATTAAAAATTGCTATCGGGTTCCTACTATTGTTATAGTGGGTGGTGACGGTATGAGGCAAGGTTCGATCGACTGGTTTAAAAAACAAATTCCTGACAATGAAAATCTGTTGGCAGTTCAAAAGCTCGAAGGTTTTATTACCTGGGCTAACAAATATCTGTAACAGAAATTACGGAACTTTGCCGCGTCTGGGTAAACTACGCATTGCTCCTACAAAATATGCTTAGGATTGCGAATTAAATAATTTACACTCTTGAAAGTGGGGAGTAGGGGTTGGGCACTCTTAGCCCGCCCTTTCTGGACGGGCGGGACGCCCATCCCACAAGAACGCATTGTAAGTTATTTAATTCTCATTCCTTAATTAGAGACTTGGCTTAAATAAGATTTAAAATAAACGTATTAATAATTCTTTGATTTTTCCGCGTTTGAAACTATTAGAGTTAATTCCCCTAGATGCTGATATTTCAATGAGTTTTGGCAGAGATTTATTTGGGAACACTTGAGTATCGCTGTAGATTTTTTCGATAAAATCGCAGTTTGAATTAGACAGCATAACTTTCACGCCCCGTTCTGCAAGTTCTGCAAAAATATCTCTCAGTTTAAGCTGTTCCGATTCTTTGAAATTATCCCGGCTGTAAGTCGTGAAGTTACTGGTGGCACTGATTGGATAATAAGGCGGGTCAAAATAAACAAAGTCTTCGCTGCTGGTAGCAAAATCCAAAATTTCATCGAATTTTCTGACTTCAATTTGAGCGGGCGCGAGTAAAGATGAGACCGATCGCAGTAAATCTGCTTGACAAATGTTAGGGTTTTTGTATCGACCTATGGGAACATTAAATTCACCTTTTGAATTTTCTCTGTAGAGGCCGTTGTAACAAGTTTTATTTAGGTAAATCAGGCGTGCTGCTTTTTCTGTATCTGTTTTGTAGGAGCGCGATCGCACCGAGTAATAATAATCTTTATTGTCCTTGGTATGTTCTAACTGATGCTCCTCTAAAAGTAGAATCAGCTCCTCAACTTTATCCCTGACACAGCGATAAGCATTAATCAACTCAGGATTAATATCTGTTAAAACAGCTTGCAAACCAGGGTGCTGCTGTGCTAAGTAAAAAAATACAGCTCCGCCACCCAAAAAAGGCTCGTAGTAAGTGGTGAACTTTTCAGGAAAATAAGGTTGATATTGTCCAATCAACCTAGTTTTGCCTCCTGCCCATTTCAGAAACGGACGTGGCAAGACGAAAGAAGGTGCGGAAGCAGACATTTATCTAGAAATAACGGCCCTATAATATTTATCACAACTAGAACTCAATAGAAATACTTCAGAAGTTGTCACCGGACTTAGCATTCCGGCATTAAACAGACAGTGCCGGAGCGATCGGCGAAAAGTTTTCGTTAGAATTATATATGTCAGCCTCGCCGGCAAAAATGCCCGATCGCCCGATCGGCAGATTTAGCTCCGGCTGTGCCAAAATTGTCTAACTCGCTCACAAGTGTTACCAGTCAAAGATCGTGCTGTGACACTTTACCCCACCAAGCCAATGCAAGATTTTATTAATAACGTCTCTCGCTACCCGCGCTTTTTCATTACGATATGTCTGGGAATTTTCTTTTTCCTGTTCGAGCGACTCAAACCCCTGCTCGATCGACCGGCAACTGCGATCGCCCTGATTAGTTCGATTGTAGCGACTTTTGTCTTTCTAACTTTTACACTGCGGGCTATGTTAGGCCTGAGTTCGGTTTAAAGCCTGCGCTTGAACGCAAACATCAACGGCAAATTCAGTTAACACACTAATTCCCAAAGTAACTGCCAACTCTTGCAGGCGATCGCACACTTGACAATAGTCGCTGCGATAGATTGGAAGAGGAAAAAAATTGTGCTAGTTACGCCCGCGTTGCTCAACCAAGGCGCAGGCAAACATTACCCAAGTGCAGGACAAGCCTTTGGGACCATCAACATTCACTGGGGAAATACTGCACCTCTGTTTCCCCGGTGTCCCACTTAATCATTAGGAAGCGGCACACCCCGCCCCGCTTTCCTCTCCCGTTAACCTGACGGTATCACGAGAGTTTCCAGCGGACAAGACAGATGAAGTTTGAACATATCTATCAATTTTTTCAAGACCCCCCTCCTGTTTATCTAAACAAGGAACTAGCGGTGTGTTACATTCTCTCCGTGTTATTGCGCGGAGATTCCTACGGTACAGAACTGATTGGCCAACTAGAGAGGGAATTCCCCATCTACCGACTTTCTGATACCGTTCTCTACAGCGCTCTGAAATTCCTCGAAGATGAAGCCGTAATCACCGGTTACTGGAAAAAAGTAGAAGGACGTGGCCGCCCCCGTCGGATGTATCAAATCCTCCCTGAGTGGCGGCACCAAGCTCAAGACCTCGCTCGTCTCTGGCATGAGTACATTGGTCAGGGAAACGGCGCGTCAGAGCGTCGTTCCCGCGCCTTAGAAACTGGTCAGACGGGTTAACCGAGTTGGAATCGGATGCCTAAACCCTGGAGATGCTGGCGCTACTTGCAAAGCGATTTGCCTGATTGCCTTCGCTTTGCTCGATCGCCCGCCGCACACCGATTAAAGCAGCTACACTACTTGACAACTCCCTGTCCTAAAGGAGCAGGGATTCTTGGTTCATTGGGACTACTCACGTAGCTTGCCCTCCCCAAAATTCACTGCGATTTGCCCAACCGCTGTATATCCACGCTGCAACACCACTTGCGCGGCTGCAACATCTCGATTCGTTTCATAGCCACAGGTTTGACATCTATGTACCCGTTCGGATAGTTCTTTTTTGCCTGTATGAGTTTGACATAAGGGACAAGTTTGACTTGTTCCGTTGGGGTCTACTTTTGCGAAGTATGCACCTCGCTTAAAGCAAACATGACCCAAGATATTCAGGAACTGACCAAACCCTGCATCAAGCGTGTGCTTGCTCAGCATTCCGGCTGACATTGCTTTGAGGTTCAAGTCCTCAGCAAATACTGTTTGGGCTGCGTTGCATAAATGATGTGCAGTCTTGAAATGAAAGTCTTTGCGACTGTTCGAGATGTATTCGTGGTGCTTCGCTATTTGGTGATGAATTTGACGAAACTTTCTAGAGCCTTTTTTCTTACGCTTGAGTTGACGTTGCAGCAATTTCAGCTTGCGTTGTCCATCCACAAAGAATCTAGGTCTATCAATCAATTCACCATCAGAAGTGGCCAAAAAATGTTTTAACCCTAAATCAATCCCTAATCCATGTCCTGAAGGTGAGGCTTGAGGTACTTTGATATCACATTGCAAAGTGAGCATGACATAGTAGCCAGAAGCCCTCTTAACAACGCGAATTTGCTTGACCTCAAACCCTTGAGGGATTGGACGTGACAGGTGGATTTTTACGGGGCCAATCTTGGGTAGGTTGACCCAATCGGCATCATCAAACCGTTTAACGGATTCTAGATTCAATTGAGGGAACACAAATGAGCGCATCCGCTTTTTGAATCTAGGAAAACCGTGTCCTCGTTCCCACATCGCCACAAACGCTGCCTCTAGTTGGCGCAACGCGTGCTGCAAGACATGGGTGTGAGGCAATTTCAACTCAGGAATTAACTTCTTTGCTTGGGCTAATGATTTGCATTGGCCCGCAAAGGTTGGACGCGGTGCATCAGCAGGGATCATGTATTCCTGTTTAATGCTGCACGAGTTGATATCACACTTACGAGAATTGACCCAATCTTTTCGTTCTCGCAATGCAAAGTTGTAGACCTTGCGGCAAATATTGAGCCACAGGTCGAAAGTTTGGCGTTGCGTATCGGTAGGAATGAGCTTGTACTCGTAGGTGAGATTTAACATACAATCATTGTAGAGCAAGTCTGAACAAACAGCACTGCATTTATTCAAAATCCTCTTCGGAGAAATTCAGAACTGAAAGTCCCCCTAGAAGGGGGAGGCTTGTACCCATTTCTCTGGTCACTTGAGAATTAGCGACGATGGGGAGATAGGGGAATTGGGTGATGGAGAGCAAAACGCCTTGCAGAAGAAGCTTTCTGCGAATCTTGGTAAAAAAGTGTCTGCGTAAGTCCTCGATCGCTTTTTTATGTAAAGTTCTGTAAAGTAATAGTAGATAATTTCAATTACACAAACTTCTACCGATGGATACTGCTGTTCTTCCTTCTACCTTTGTGCTGACGCTACTGTTGGCTGTTGGCTTGTTTTTCTTCATCAAGGCTTCAGTCAAAGATCGAATCGAACAAGTCAAGCTGGCTTCCGAGAGCGCCCAAGAGTCACTGTTAACCGAGTTACAACAGTATTTTGCCCAGAGAGCTTACCGAGTTGCAGCCGTCGATGCCCCCAACTATAAAGTCACGTTTGAGGGTTTTGTGCGGCCGAGTTGGTTTCTAGCTATTTTTCTAACTCTGCTGAGTGCAGGCGGCGCTCTGTGCTTGGGACTGGTTTTGGGAATGCTGGTTCCTCAGCAGGGTCAAATTTTCCTAGCTTTGGTACTGCTGTCCCCGCTGGCGGGTGTATTTTACTGGAAAAAAGCTGGACGCTCTGAGCAAGTCTCCCTCAAACTCGAATCAGTTGCTGAGTCGGGAAGCCAAACCAAGAGCTTTGTTACTGTCAGAGCTCACCGCGATGAACTAGCAGCCATGCAAAAAGCTTTAGATTTGAAACCGATCGATTAAAAGTTTGACGCGGAACGTTTTTTGATATGCTAGATGCCGTAGTTAGACTTCTAGCTGACAAACCGATAACTCAAGAGCGGCTTTCTCGTTGATAAACCCGTGGCTGTTTTTTTGATCCACTTGTTCGATCGACAAATTCGATCTACAAATTCGATCGACCAAACAGTCAATCAAAAAAAACCATTATCGTGAAAGTGCCAATTGTGGCGATCGCCCTTGGGCTGCGATCACGCCTGTTGCGATGGCTCCTTATACCCTAATTTCTAAGGACTTTTCGCAGAAATTTCAGTTGGCACTCTCCAGACAATGAGAACTCTCGCGCTTTTGTTAAAAAACTTAGAAAAACATTGCTGTCAATGTTTAGAGCTAAACATTTTGAGCTATGCGCGGCTGGCTGACACCACAGGAATTTTTTCTGTGGTAGCTTCCAACATCACCTTTAAGCTGGGAAACAAGAAATGGTTTTCTTCTACGTATTGGGCTCCAAATAAACCTTTTTCAGCCCAGAAGTATCTGTCAGTGGTATGCTCGTTACGCTTGACTAACAGCAAAGCTGGGGGAGCAATGCCTTCGGCATGGATGAACTTGCGAGCCGCTGTTACGGGTTTATCTTCGCCGCTCTCGATGCTATATTGAGGCACACACTCTAAAATTCTGCGTCCTTCTTGTCGGCGGCGACTCTTGCGTTTGCGTCTCCTGGCCAATTTCTTTACCTCCTCTGTGAGCAGACAGTATGAGCAGACAGGTTGTAATGATAGCTACCAAATCCGAGGCCAGTATATCCGTTCTAGCTCAAAAAATCAACTGTTTTTAATATATCGACATAATCTTAACATTCGTGCCGATCAACAAAAGTGTAGCTGTTGTGGTATGGTTGGCCGCAAGTTCCGGCAAGAGCCAAGCTTGGGGATCGGTGGAAGCGACGCGAACGGGGATGCGGGGCAATTGGGGTTCATGAAAGCCCCATGCCCTCAACATAGCTGCCTTCTATCAAAGGGAATAAATCTGAAATCGAGAAGTCTCTCATCAGTAATCGGCCGCCGATCATTTGTAATTTACTTAGAATTCCGTTAGATATCTTAATGTGGCGCTCATGTTAATGCCAGCGAGTTCAGAATTTGTCAAACTTTGCCGTTCGCAGGTGGCCATCGCCGTTAGTTTGGGAGCGAAATTCAGCGCGGTATACCTGACACAAGAGTTGGTAGAAGGCAGCGAAGCAAAGTTGGTGCCGATCGCAGTTTACCCAGAAACCTCAGCCGAATCGGAAGAAAATCAGGGGTTGAGGTTGCAATATCCCGAAAGCTCGACAGTAAAACCAGTGCCGCGACTGTTAGCGCCGCCGGTTCTGGCGGAAGAATCAAGGGTAGGGGCGATCGCACCAGAGCGACTTCCGGGCAAGGATCGCAGTTCCCATCAGTGCCAAGGCCCGGAGAATGTGTGGCAGCAGGGCAAGCAAATTGTGACGCCTCTGATACACGAGGGAGCTGTAATGGGACTCCTAGTCAGCGGTCGGCAAGACAGGCCTTGGAACGAGCCAGAGGAGGCTCAAATACAACAAATTGCTCGCACCTTAGCCCTAGCCTGCATTTTAGACCAGCGCTCGCAGTGGATGCAGCAGGAATTGGGTACGAGTCGGCAAATCCAGGCTCAGGTTTACGACACGATGCACAATTTGCTGCACCAGTTCAAAAGTCCGCTGACAGCGTTGCGAACTTTTGGCAAGTTGTTAGCGCGGCGGCTGGTACCGGAAGACAAAAACCGCAATGTGGCTTTTAGTATTGTCCGAGAGAGCGATCGGCTGCAAGAGTTGCTGGGCCAGTTCGATCGAACCGTTGACACCGGCGAAGCACATCTAAAACTGCCATCGGGCACTTCAGGAAAAGCAATTTCCAATGTGGAATCAATCCGGCATTCTCCTCTGTCGCTGTCACCTGCGGCCAATTTGAAGGAATCCTGTTTTGTTACAGAAGTATTAAAACCGCTGTTAACTTCCGCCGAGGCGATTGCATCTGAAAGGCATCTGAAATTGCTAGCTGACCTAGAGGCGGATTTGCCACCAGTCGGGGCGAACGATCGAGCTTTGCGCGAGGTTTTGAGCAATTTAATTGACAATGCTTTGAAATATACTCCTGCAGGTCGCCAAATTTATATTAAAGTAAGGTACAAAGCAGCGGATGGCGATCGGGCAGGATACAGTCAATTGCCTGCCATAGCAGTTGCCGTCAGCGACACTGGTTCCGGCATTCCCCCCCAGGATTTAGAGCATTTATTTGAGCGACACTACCGGGGAGAAAAAGCGCAGACAGAAATTCCCGGCACAGGATTGGGTTTGGCGATCGCCCGCGATTTAGTCCGCCAAATGCAAGGAGAAATAGAAGTATTTTCCCCAATCAATCCTGAATGGCTGCCATCGGCGGAAACTCATTTCTATCCAACCGATCGCGGCACTACATTTGTGGTTTGGCTACCGGTGAATAAGTAACGAACTCTATTGCTGGGAGACATTTTTTATGAAGCATCTACCTTTCTTAGATAAAATTCCCAAGTTTTCAAATTCTTTAGAATTTTTCAAAAAACACTTTTTTCCTGTACGGTTTTTAGCTGCTTTTAACATTCTGACTGTTGTGAGTTTGGGCGGGCTGAGCGTATACGCAAAACTCAACAACCAGGGAGACGGAGTTGAACGCCTGTTTAGCGATCCTTTTAATTTCTGGTTCCCTTACGAAGGCATTCTCACCGGAGTTTCCGAAATCCTCTGGTGCATCCCAGTAGCAATTTGTGCATTTACTTTTGGAGTGTTGCGCCAAAAAGAGCCGCGGAGTCGATCGGGGATATTCTTCTTTTTTAGTGCTTTACTACTCGGAGTCTTTTTCCTAGATGACAGGTTTCGGATGACTTTGATTCTTTCTCGGTGGGGAATATCAATCAAATTAATTTATTTCTGTTATGGTAGTGCTGTTTTCCTTTATGGAGTTAAGTTTTGGCGATACATCAAAACCACTCCTTACCTGCCATTAGTCGCAGCATTCCTCTTGTTTGCTATCTCACGGTTTGAGGATATTTTGGAGTCTCAAAGTCTAGGAGTACACGCGATGTTAGAAGATGGCACTAAATTATTAGCTCTTCTGAATTTATCACTGTATTTTTGGCACGTATGTCATCAAGAAGTCTGGTGGCATTTGCGGCAAAGCGAAAATCGTTGATCGCGTCGATGGTATTACAAAAAAAGGCGTTGCTGACTTAGGGTATCACTAAGCAAAGCCGGCGATCGCATACGACCAAAATAATTTCTTTGATTTTGATATGGAATTGAAAGAGCGGCAAATTTTAGATAGTGAATTAAAAATTGAAGGGAATCTCTTAGCAACTTTTGGTCTGAGTGAGAATAACAAATATTGTTTGGTTTCACAGGAGCTAAATAAGGTCTTAATCTTGTATTTTAGCCCTCAAATTTTGTGATCCAGCATATTCCATGTAGATGTAGTACAAAGAAACCGGGTTTCGAGCAACAGAATCAGTAATGATGCGAGAACTCTAAAGAAACCCGGTTTCTAGGGTGCACTTCATAAACGTGGAATACGCTGTATATGGAATATGCTGTATTTTTACGACACAGTTGGTAACGTCTGCGAACAGATTGTTAAAAAATATATGGAAAACCAATACAATTACAACGTATCCCAGCTTTATGAAGTGCAGCTTTAGACACGGCAATGCCATTCCCCTAGGGAGATTGAGCCATCAGGGGTTTACTTCATAAACCTGTAATCTGCTCTAAGTTAGAAGAATGTGAGTAAAGCCGCAGCGCCTATCCCGAACCCAGAAGGGGGGGGACTTGCTGCGGGGAAAAATTCTGTCATAATTCCGATTAATGAGCAATTACCAATTAGCAATTACCCTATTCTCATGCAACTGAAAAACGGTATATGATCAATTCAGCCAGATAAGTTTTCTAGGCATTCGCTACAGCGATCTTAGTGGCTCTACAGATAGTCGGCAGATCAATAATAAACTGCGTTCCCTGCTCTGGCGTAGAAATACACTCCAATTGACCGCAGTGTTTTTCTATCAGAATTTTTCGGCTGATGGACAATCCCATGCCTGTACCTTTTCCTATGGGTTTAGTAGTAAAAAAGGGAGTGAAAACTTTAGCACGAACTGTTTCTGTCATGCCCACACCATTATCAGAAATTGTTACCAGGATGTGGGAAGCCGAGCTAATGTTGTCATGCGAATTGCCGGGTACAACTTCAGTCCGAATCAAAATCTGGGGGTGAAAAACTGCACCATCTTCTCTACTTAGCCGCTCTTCTAAAGCATCTATAGCATTCGCTAAAAGGTTCATAAACACCTGATTGAGCTGACCTGCATAACAGTTCACAAGCGGCAATGCACCATAGTCTTTTATCACATTAATAGCAGGCCGATCAGACTTAGCCTTTAGTCGGTGCTGTAAGATCATCAAAGTGCTATTAATGCCTTCGTGGATATCTACTGATTTAATTTCAGTTTCATCCAACCGCGAAAAATTGCGTAGAGAGTGAACAATATTGCGAATGCGTTCGATCCCTAACTGCATGGAAGAAAGCAATTTTGGTAAATCATCTATGATAAATGGCAACTCTGCATCTTCTATTTCATGGATAATTTCTGCTTCTGGTTGCGGGTAATACTTTTGGTAAAGATTCAACATATTAATGAGTTCTTTAATATAGTCGTTGGCGTGGGAGAGATTGCCGTAAATAAAGTTAACCGGATTGTTGATTTCATGAGCGACACCTGCAACTAATTGACCGAGACTAGACATTTTTTCACTTTGAACTAGCTGTAGTTGTGTTTCTTGGAGTTCTTTGACAAAATGCTCTAAGGCAACAGATTTTTGGTGCTCTTTTTCTTCACTGAGACGGAGTGCTTTCTCTACTTGTTCGCGTCGCTCTATTTCAGACTGCAATTTATGACTTAGAGAAAAACTTCTCAAAGCTGTTAGCATCGTAGTGTATAGCTTTGATGTCGTTAATTCAGTTTTAGTTTTATAGTCATTAATATCGTAATTGATAATAATGCTTTTTTCAGGTACTTGTCCGGGTTGACCCGTGCGTAAAATAATTCGCACTAACTGGTTGCCTAAAAATTCTCGGACATATTTAACAAAGTTTAAGCCAGCATCATCTGTTTCCATAATTACATCAAGTAAGATGATGGCAACATCAGGATTTTCTTGGATTAGCTGTCTAGCTTCACGAGCGGAGTAAGCATTAATGAAGGTTAAAGATTTATTTTCAAAAACAAACTTCCTTAGTGAAATTTCGGTAGCGGTGTGAACTTGAGACTCATCATCTACAACTAAAATTTTCCAGCTTTCACTCAGTTTTTCTTCTGTGGTTTCATCTGCAAACAATATCTCGTCATCCGAGTTCATTACTTCGGCAAAGTATACTGTTTCTGGAGATGGTTGAGTTAAGAAATCGTCAAAATCACTTTTCATTGCTGTACACCTTTATTTTTTACTAATGTTTAGGTTTGAAGTTAGAAAACCTGTTAAGAAAAAGGCAGAAGGGAGAAGAGTTACACAGCAACCTTTTCAGTCATCCTTATTTTACTTTTAATGAGGTAGACTTACTTAGTTATCTTGGCCAAGAAATCGGAATTGGAAATCTACATTGGTGAATCAATTTGCATGGGTAATTTAATAATAAACTTGGTGCCTCTTCCCACCTCACTTAGACATTCAATTTCACCTTTTAGTTTTTGGGTGACTAAATTGTAGACAATATGTAACCCTAACCCACTGCCACCTTGACCACGCTTAGTGGTAAAGAATGGCTCAAAAATTTTACTTAAGTTTTCTGGGGGAATACCTTTACCTTCATCGGCGTATTCAAACCTTAGCCGATTACCTTCTTGCTCCCAATCAAAGATTAGTTCCCCAGAAATCCCTGGTTCGTAGGCATGAATCAGAGAATTGATTAGCAAGTTTGTCACAACTTGGGACAAGGCTCCTGGATAAGAATCTATAGCAATTTTGCTATCTCCCTTAATTTTAAGCGAATGTTGGCTATTTTTCAACTTTGGTTTTAATTGTAATAAAATTTCATCAAGATAAGGTCTGATCTGGAAAGTACGTCGTTCTTCGCTAGAGCGATCTACTGCTACTTGCTTAAAGCTTTGAATCAAGGCTGCCGCCCGATCTAGGTTAATTAGAAGGGCTTTACTGCTTTGACTAGCAATATCGACAAACTCTTCTAAATCCGATCGCTTCATTTTGCCACTTTTATAAATAGATGCAAATTCTGTGGTATTTTCTGCCAAAGCTGAAGCAACCGTGACACCCACTCCGATGGGAGTATTAATTTCATGGGCAACACCAGCAACTAATCCTCCCAGAGATGCCATTTTTTCAGATTCGACTAGCTGTGTTTGGGTGGCTTTTAAAGCCTCTAGGGTGTTCGATAATTGTTGAGTCCGATCGCTCACTAATTGCTCTAAGTTTTGATTAAACTCCTGTAAATTTTTGTAAAGTTGAGCATTATCAATAGAAATAGCAATTTGGGAAGATAAAAGTTTTAACAATTCTAGGCGATCAGTAGTAAAAGCCCCTTCAGTCAGGTTATTTTCCAAATAAAGAAGGCCAGTCAGCTTACCTTGGTGTAGCAGAGGAGTACAAAGAATA
>NZ_JAUBTR010000100.1:0-19267 GCF_036705045.1 Microcoleus sp. BR0-C5 | reverse complement strand
AGGTAGGCACAGATATTTTTCCTACAGTGAAGGTATGAAAATCCTTAGTCATCAAAGCCAGAACTGCGGAATGTGGGATTAAACGTAAAAATACACCGCCCTCGCGCTGTTGCTTCTAGCAATTGAGCCTCATCGCTAGCATCTAAAGCCATCCAGTCAGTCGGTGTCCGAGTGACATCGTGACTGCGAGATAAAAGGGCGGCTTGCAAAGCTTTAATAGAGGTATCGGCATCTAGATGCAATAGCGGTTTAGACATTAGCAGCTTCGATAATTTGCTCAGCGGCAATAGATGCGTCTATTTCTTGATGGTGAGCCGCATAAAAAGCGAGAACATCGTTCACTTGATCTTCACTTAAATCATACTCCGTTGCAATTTGGTTTGGAGAAAAACCCCATTTCTGCGCTGCGATGACTACTGTTTGCACCCGCAACCGAGTGCCGCGCAAAACGGGAACGAGTTCGCCACTAGCGCCGCGCACATAGGTGATTTCAGGAAAAGCCGGATCGTCATTCCGCTGGTTGAGAGTAGCGACTTTTTCGGCTACAGCCCAGAGGATAAACTGATCGAAGGAAATGCCTTGGAGTGTTGCCAATTTTTCAGCTTCTTGCTGTAACTGAACGGGTAAGTTTAAGGCGTAGGATGTCATCTATCTAACTTCCGTTTGCTAATATAATTTCATCGGTTCATTCTTTAACAACATCCATTAACTCCTCAATCAAAACATCGAGCGTGCGAGCTATCTTTTGAATGGATGTGATATCAACCGTTGCTAGTCCTTCAGAACGAGCATAGTGCCTGACTGTGCTGTACGGAACCTCGGATCGATCGGCAACATCCTTCAGCGTCCATCCTTTTTCCTCAGCCAACTCTCGGATTCGGAACCTAACTAACCCCATTCTACTTGACAAACGATAAGTATCTATGTTTTTAATTCAAACACAATTGTCGATCGACAGTTAAAGAGTATTTTGTAGGGTGCGGATCTGTCAGAAGTTCGTGAAGCGAAGCTATCCCGTAGGGAATCGTACTTAAAGATATCTGATGACTCCGCACCCGATCGTACTCACCCACAAATCAAAGAAACCGGGTTTTTCAGCAAATCTTCGCACCGTAACCAAATATTCTCGCAAAAACCCGGTTTCTGCCCACCCACCCATCAAATACAAAACAACTGCCGACAGCCAAAACCGTCAACAGTTGTTTTATATATTCAATGCGGATGGCGAGACTCGAACTCGCAAGGACATATTGCCACACGCACCTCAAGCGTGCGCGTATACCAATTCCGCCACATCCGCTCTTTCTGGCACTGTCTGGGATTTTTGCGTTACCAGTTAAAGATTCACAGGTTGAGGTTCCTGACATTTAACTTGTGACTTGCCCTTTGACACCGCCGATTTACAATCATAGCACCACTACCCGCAAAATGTAAAATAAATTTTTGTGAACAATTTCTGGAAAACGATTATCCAGAACATACCGAAAGGCATTATTGTACAGAATATTGAGTGAATTAAGCAGCGAAGATGGGGTTCTCGAAAATTTTAATCGCTAATCGGGGAGAAATAGCTCTCCGCATATTGCGGACCTGCGAGGAAATGGGGATTGCCACGGTCGCCGTTCACTCCACCGTAGACAAGCACGCCCTGCACGTCCAGTTGGCAGACGAAGCCGTTTGCATCGGCCCCCCCACCAGCAGCAAAAGCTATTTAAACATCCCCAACATCATCGCGGCAGCCCTGACACGCAACGCCGCAGCCATTCACCCCGGTTACGGCTTCCTCGCCGAAAACGCCCGATTTGCCGAAATCTGCGCCGACCATCAAATTACCTTCATCGGCCCTTCTCCGGCAGCAATGCGGGCGATGGGCGACAAATCCACCGCCAAGGAAACTATGCAGCGGGTGAAAGTCCCCACAGTTCCCGGTAGCGAGGGATTGCTGGCAGACGATCGCGAAGCTTTGTCGATCGCCCGCGACATCGGTTATCCTGTGATGATCAAAGCCACAGCCGGCGGTGGAGGCCGCGGGATGAGGCTAGTCAAAGAAGCATCCGAACTCCCCAAACTATTCTCAGCCGCCCAAGGCGAAGCCGACGCAGCCTTCGGCAACCCCGGACTTTACCTCGAAAAATTCATCGAAAAACCCCGGCACATCGAAATCCAAATCCTCGCCGACAACTACGGTAACGTCATCCACCTCGGCGAGAGAGATTGTTCAATTCAGCGCCGACACCAAAAACTCCTCGAAGAAGCCCCCAGCCCAGCCCTCAGCCAGAAACTGCGAGATCAAATGGGTCACGCCGCCATTGCCGCCGCCAAATCCATCAACTACACGGGTGCCGGCACTGTCGAATTTTTGCTTGACAAATCGGGCAAGTTCTACTTCATGGAAATGAATACCCGCATCCAAGTAGAACATCCCGTCACCGAGATGATTACAGGCCTCGACTTGATAGCCGAACAAATCCGCATCGCCCAAGGAGAAAAACTGCAAATCAAGCAAAACCAAGTAGTTCTCAACGGCCACGCGATCGAGTGTCGCATCAATGCTGAAGATCCCGATCGCAACTTCCGCCCTCACCCCGGCATAATCAGCGGTTATTTGCCTCCCGGTGGCCCTGGCGTGCGGATGGACTCTCACGTCTACACCGATTACGAAATACCCGCTTACTACGATTCTTTAATCGGTAAAGTAATTGTATGGGGGCGCGATCGACCGACAGCCATCCGCAGGATGAAACGGGCATTGCGGGAATGTGCTATCACTGGCGTTCCTACCACCCTGGGCTTTCACCAAAAAATCCTCGATTCCCCCGAGTTTCTCAGTGGCGAAGTTTACACGAATTTCGTCGAACAGTTCTTGAACCAAAACAGTCATTAGTCAGTTGGCAGTTGGCAGTTGGCAGTTGGCAGTGAACCGCCAACAGTCAACAGTCAACAGTCAACCATCAACCGCCAACTTCTACATCATCATCGTCAGCAGCCCTTGCTGACCGAGAATCATTTCTCGCAGTAAGCTACAGATACCCACCCAAATAATCGGCGTAATGTCCACCCCGCCGATCGGCGGTACAATCTTTCTAGTTACGGCTAAAAAAGGTTCCGTCGGCCAAGCAATCAGACTCAACGGCAACTTGCTCAGGTTCACCTCGGGATACCAAGTCAGGACGATCCGAAAAATAAACAGCAAGGTCATCACGACTAGGACAGATCCCAGAATCCAACTTGCAACGGTAATACCAGTCATGGGTCTTATCTCGAAATTTTAAGTTTTGTTAAGTCTGCTATTCATAATTTTAACCGTTTCACAGGTGCGATCGAAAGTATAAAATTAATAAAAATCAAATTGTTGTAACAAAGGCTTTGAATCTATGACTCCTTCTCTCGCGAACTTTTTGTACAGCCTGCTGGTGGGCGTGACAGTGGTAGTGATTCCAGCAACCATCGGTCTGATCTTCATCAGCCAAAAAGACAAAATCAAGCGCACCTAAAAAGTCAGCGGGTTTCTAAGTCCGGCGCTGCAAGTCAATTTTCGGCTACACGTCGGGCATTTCCCCGATCCGAGAAACCTCGGCTACCAGCAACTGTCAAGGCAAAACCTTCAGTTGACTGCCAAGCTGAGGTTTTTTCCCGTTAAACTCATTATTATACTGACTTCCCAAGCTGAAACCCTGACCGGACTCTGCCCCAGAAAGCACAGTCGGGCTGACAGACTTAATGATAGATGTAAAATCTAACTCGCTAACATAGGAAAGACATAGGAGATAGGCTAATGGTCAATTTAGGATTGAACTGGAGCAGCCTGTTAGGGATTATCCTAGCAGTAGCAGGGGCAGGACTGTATTTTCTGCGATCGTGGCGTCCCAAACTAGCCCGAGACCACGATATTTTTTTTGCAGCAGTCGGCTTGCTGTGCGGCGGTATTTTGTTATTTCAAGGATGGCGGCTTGACCCAATTCTGGCATTCGGTCAATTTCTGCTCACCGGTTCCGCCATATTTTTTGCAGCAGAAAGCATTAAATTGCGAGGAGCGACCACAGCCCAAGCCAAAAGTCGCGCCCAATACGTAGATGAAGAGCGACCAGTCAGCAACGCCTACGGTTACGACGGCTACGATGCCGACATGGAACAGCTAGAACCAGAGGAAGACTATCCGCAGCGTCCCCGGATCAGAGGCAGCCAAGACTACCGTTCCTCTCGGGAAGCCTACGACGACGAACCCCGCCGCCGCCCCTCGAATCGCAACGGCAGCGTTAACACCTCCCGGCCCGACTCGCCCGATCGAGCCTCGCGCAAACGTCCCTCTCGCCCAGAAGCCCCGCCTGCCCAAGAGTCTGACAACTGGGACGTTTCAGACAACCCCGAAGAAAGACCGACCCGCAGCCGCAGCAGTCGCCCCCCTGCTTCGGAAAACCGCAGTTCCGATACGCCGCCGAGAACCAAAAAACCCCGTCCTACGGAATCATCGAGGTCTCGCCCCAGCAACCGCGACGTGGAAGCACCGCCGTCAGACTACGTGGAGTATCGACCTGTAGAATACCCGGAAGACCAACCGGATAATTCCCCCAGTTTCGACAAATAGGCAAACACTAAGTAGATGGGTGAAACTAAACTTTTCTCGTGCCCGCAGGCGAAAAAATAAGTTGCGTTTATTGATGCCCATCTACTTATTTTTCAGATATTAAAGTGATTCAAAAGACTGTAAATTGCGAGGCTGAAAACCCAGACCAACGGAGATATACACAAAGAAAAGCTAATTTTTTTCAAAATTATTTTGACAATCAAGCATCCAGGATACCCGCCACGTGATTCATCCGTCCAGAAATAAAAAACCTGTATCCGAGAAACTTCCACCCCGAATTTATTTCGCGCAAGTCAATGCTTCAATTCTTTAATCTAAAATCTAAAATCTAAAATCTAAAATCGATTGGCCTACCGAATCTGTGGAACTAATCGACAGCATAATAATCTAAATATAAAATCCCAAATATTAAATCAGCAAGATGCCATTACTCGAAATAGGAGATCCGGCTCCCTGGTTTTCCGTTCCTTCTACAAATAACCCCTTATTTCATTTCTCAACTGTTGGCGGCCGGCGAGTCGTACTGTTTTTCTTTGCCAGCGCAGCTTTTGAACAAATCCAAGTTATCCTCAAAAGCTTTCAAGAGCTTTCAGAGGAATTCCAAAGCTTGCAAGTACCCAGGTTTGGAGTGAGCGTTGACCCAGCAGACAAAGAACAAAACAGACCAACCACAATTGCTCCGTCATTCCTTTTTTTCTGGGACTTGGATAAAAAAGTCAGCCAGCAGTACGGTGTTTTCCGAGATGTCGAAGAAAATGGAGTTGCCGGAGTTTACTATGCACCACAAACTTTTGTTCTCAACGAAAACCTTCAGGTAATTAATATTTTGCCGATGGGCGAACCGCACCAACACGCCCAGCAAGTATTAGATTTTCTCAAAAGTTTGCCCCCAATTGAGGAAGCCCGATCAGCCACTCGCCACGCCCCGGTGTTGGTAATTCCTAACGTTTTGGACAAAGCATCTTGCCGCAGTTTAATCGATATCTACAAAGCTCACGGTGGCAGTCCCTCCGGCTTTATGAGGCAAATAGGCGGGAAAACAGTTGGTCTGCACGACGACACTTTCAAGAAGCGCCGAGATTTCTTTATTGAAGACCCGAAGTTACAGCAGCGATTGAGTGCGATTATTTGGCGCCGGGTGCGGCCGGAAGTAGAAAAAGCTTTTCAGTTTACAATCACTAGGTTTGAGCGCTATTTGGTGGGCTGTTACGATGCTGACAGCGGCGGTTATTTTCGGCCGCACCGGGACAACACTAGCAAAGCTACGGTGCACCGTAGGTTTGCGATGACGCTAAACTTGAATGTGGGAGAGTACACGGGGGGATTTTTACGGTTTCCCGAGTACGCGCCGCACGGTTATAAAGGGGATTGTGGCACGGCGATTATTTTTTCGTGTTCTTTGCTGCATGAAGCGACGCCGGTGATTAGCGGCCAGCGTTTTGCTTTGCTGTCTTTTTTCTACGGCAATGAGGATGCCGAGGTACGACAAGCTAATTTTAAGTATTTAGCTGCTGATTCAGATTCCCGAATTGGAGAACCGGCGTAAGGAATGTCACTACCGTGGTGCAAGTCCTAAAATAATTAGAGAAGGTAGTTAGCGGTTAGCCACAAAACCTAATTCCTAGCTACCGATCGCTAAATACTAAATCGATCGCCATGAATTTCAAACTTCTAAGTTTAGCAGTATCGGGAATTTTAACGGTTGGGGTTGCAGCCAGCGCCAGTGCGGTTGTTACCACATCCCCTGTGCGGCAATCAACAGATTTAACGGAATTTAACTCGGTGCATTCCCAGGGGGCGATCGCCCAAACTGTCGAAGAACAAACCAATATTCGAGTCTACGAAAAGGCTAGTCCAGCGGTTGTTACCGTCGATACAGATAAATCTAACGGCAGTGGCACAATTATCAGCCCCGACGGCATGGTGTTAACTAACGCCCACGTTGTTTCGGCAGGCGGTACCGTCAATATCATTTTGTCAGACGGCAGAAAACTTGTCGCCGATGTCATTGGATTCGGCGAAGAAGGTCTAGACTTAGCCGTGGTGAAGATTCGCGATCAAAACAATTTGCCCACTATTCCTGTAGCCCGTCCAGGTTCGGTGAAAGTCGGGCAACAAGCATTTGCGATCGGCAATCCCTTCGGTCAATTTCAAGGTACTTTTACAGTCGGAATCGTCAGCCGCATCGACCAGCAGCGGGGCTTAATTCAAACCGACGCCGCCATCAATCCCGGCAATTCAGGAGGCCCACTGCTCAACAGTTCAGGAGAATTAATCGGCGTCAATACTTCTATTTTTACTCGCGGCCGGGGTGGAGGCAATATCGGTATCGGTTTTGCAATTTCCGCAGACAAATTACCCGCTTTCCTGACAGCGGTGCGAGAAGGGCGAGCTCCCCGCGTGGCTCAAGCCCGATCGCCCTTTGGTGGCAACAAATCACCTCAAAAAGTTGCGTTAAACGGGCCCGCTGTCAGCGGCATCCTCACCGAGAAGTCTAGCGTTCTGCCCACCGACAACAGCTTTTTTGACCTCTACTCGTTTGAGGGAAAAGCGGGCCAGCAAATCACAATAGAAATGAAAAGTCAAGAAATTGACCCTTATTTAATTTTGCTCGGACCCAACCAGCGCGAAATCGCGCAAGACGATGACGGGGCAGGCAGTAAAGACGCCAGAATTACAGTCAGGCTGCCAGCAGACGGGACTTACACGTTAGTGGCAAATTCCTACCAAGCTAAGCAGTCAGGGGCTTATACGTTAGAACTGAAAGCGAGTGCTCCTACCGCGCCTTCTCGGGCGATTTTGCAAGAAGAAGGCGCTTTAGTCGCAGGCGGCCCAGTATTGCCGTCTGACAACAGTCTGTATCGAGAGTATACTTTTGAAGGTCGATCGGGTCAGTCTGTAGCCATTTCCCTCGAAAGTACAGATTTTGATCCCTATGTGGCTATCTTTGGCCCTAACGGCCGATTAGTGGCAGAAAATGACGATGGGAGCGATTCGACTAAAAATGCGTTTCTGACCGTTACTTTGCCCGCTACGGGTCGCTATCGCGTAATTGTCAATGCTTACGATGCTTCGGGCCGGGGTCGTTACACTCTAACTGTCCGGTGAAAATGGGGAAAAGGTAATTGGTAATCGGGAATTGGTAATTGGTCGAATTATTCTGCTTCCTGCTTCCGTCCATCCATTAAATCTTGTACAGTGCTCGTTGCCGAACTTCCTTCTTCCATCCGTTAAATCCTGTACAGTGCTCGTTGCCGAACTTCCTTCTTCCATCCGTTAAATCCGTTACAGAATCCGTTGCCGAACTTCCTTCTTCGTTGCAAATCGAGGTAATTCATGCGTCAAGTTAGATTTTGGGCGATCGCGCCAATTGCTCTACTAGCTACTTTTTCTGGCAAGCCGACTTTCTCCCTGCCAGTTTCAAATTTAGGTGGAGTTGCTAACAGTAGTTCCACCCTCATTTCAGCAGAATTTCCTCAAAATTTAACTGATGCGAAGCCTGGTGGCAAGGCGGTTTTAGCTCAAGCAAGCCCCAAGCCATCGCCATCTCCACAGAGTTCGCCAACTCAGAGTCCAACTGTAGAACCTCGGCCGAGTCCTGATGCGGGTTCATCTAAAGTTATTTTAGAGCAAAACGGAGAACTCAGCCCTGCTAAGTCTTCTGTACTGCCCTCGGACAGCAGTTTGTACGACGAGTATACCTTTGAAGGCACTCAGGGTCAGAAAGTGGTTGTTACTGTAGAAAGTACCGAGTTTGATACTTATCTCGCTATTTTCAACTCCCAGGGCGAGTTACTTGCAGAAAATGATGATGCAACGCAGCAAAATTCCAATTCAGAGCTTACTGTTACCTTGTCTGCGAACGGTCGCTATCGCGTCATTGTCAATGCTTACGATCCGCCTCCAAAAGGTAGAGGCAAGTACAGTTTGACCGTCCGTGAAACAACAGGAAATTAGTTTGAACGAAACTTCGGAGTCAGGGCACGGCAATGCCGTGTCCCTATAATTCAAGGACGATCGCACTACAAGCAACTACTATCCACTTTTGTAAATTCATATGTTTGTATGCCAGTAGAAATGTTATCGTATTGTACCTCTAATTTGATAAACTGTATTTTAAAAAACTCTTAAAAATCAAAAGGAAGCTGAAATATAGATAATTTTTCAGCTTCCTTTTTTAATTAATTTTGATTAATTTAACGAAAACCCAGCCAGGTAAAAAAATCCTGGCGGGTGAAGAATTCTAGCAGCAAAAGTCCCACGAATCCCACCATCGCAAATCGTCCGTTGATTTGTTCGGCGTAGGCATTCCACCCAAACGCTGGTTCTGGTTTTGGGGTATTTGGGGTTGTCGGTTTTGGGGATGGAGGAGTTTGAGCAGTCATTTAAAAGTTTTAAGTTTCGAGTTTTGAGTGATGATTTTTGGGAAGCTTTGCGATCGCACAACTTGTAATTTACCAGGAAAAGGACAGCCGATCGCTAATCTGCCGACTTTTCTAAACTTTGAACCGATTCGATCAGATTTCGCACCGTTTCGGTACCTTCTGAAGGCTCAAAAAACAGCGGGAACTTGCCGCGAGCGATCATTCTCAAACCCAACGGGCCCAGACTCAGCAAACCTTTAACGTCGCGGAAGTAGTTTCCTACTACTTCGATGCCAAATTTCCGCTCATCTATCCAGCCACCTTCTTTGACAAGATCGATTAAAACTTTGCGGTGGCGGATCGATCGACTGGCTTGGTCGTCTTTGCGATCAAGAATCTCCTGTTTAATCTTACCAATTTGATCCATCGGCGCAACTTCCATCGGACAAACCGAGTTGCAGTAATAACAGCGGGTGCATCCCCAGACGCCTGCGGTGCCTTCGTTGTATTTTTCGAGCCGATTTTCGGTTTCGCTGTCGCGGGAGTCGGCGATCGTGCGGTAAGCTTTGGCGAGGGCGTGGGGGCCGACAAATTCCGGGTTGACTTCGCGCGCGTTGCACTCAGAATAGCACGCGCCGCAGAGGATGCAGTTGCCAGTTTGGTCGAGTTTCGATCGCTCTTCTGGAGTTTGCAGAAATTCGCGTTCTGGAATTGTTCGCGAGGCTGTGCTGATATATGGTTCAACTGCTTCTAGGTTGTCCCAAAAACTGGTCATATCAACAACCAAATCTTTAATAACCGGCATATTTCCCATTGGGGCGACGGTGATTTCTGGGATGAAATTTGTAGGTATTTCTGCTGAGCTGGAATCAGCTATTTTTTGCAGTCTTGCGAGTTCGCTGGCCACATTTTCTTTGCAAGCCAATGCCGATCGACCGTTAATTCGCATAGAACAACTGCCGCAAATTGTATTGCGGCAATTTTTGCGAAAAGCTAAAGTGCCGTCCTGTTCCCACTTAATACTGTTGAGGCAGTCGAGGATGGTATTGCTCTCTTCCACATCTAGGGTGTAAGTGTGAACCCGGGGAGCCTCGTTTTGATTTTGGCGCACTACATTAAAGCGGACTTTCATATTTTGATTAAGGAATTTAGTGTTTATTTTAAGCTGGATTTTTGGACTCTCTAGAAAGCTCTTATTTTTTTAACAACTATCTAAAGTAAGAGATTTAAAAAAAATTATTATTGTTTGATAAACATCAATAATTCTCAAGTTATAAATCCTAAATTGCAACTTTTTTAAGCGGATTTGTGAGCTATTAATTGGAGATTAAAGTAATTAATTGCTGCAATTTCGCTAGTTCGGAGGTGCGTGATGTCCAGCTTGTTTGTATTAACTTTTATGTTTTCCACACCGGCTTTTTGTCTGGGTCTGCTAAATCCTCAATGGGTGGGACTGGGAACTCGCAAGCGATCGGCTGCCTTGTACGGCGGGTTGATGGCAGTTTCGTTCCTTTTCCTTGGGGTTACAGCACCTAAGACGCCACAACCAGTTTCATCGGGGCTGCTGGCCTCAACTGAATGGCCAGAATTTAAGGTCAGCGCACCTTTGCGCTGAAGGTAGCTGGGTATGCATTTCACTTTTTTGGCAGCATTACAAGAAATTTTACCAGGACTTACGCCCGGTTGGGGCGAGAAACGTAGTTTTTTAAGAAAAATACTTGGTTCTACTAATTTACTGCAATTAAAAATCCCGGTTTATAGGCATCGGAGTGCGATCGCGAACTGTAGGAAAAAATCGTGGGTTTAGTAAGAAGAAATGCAATCTGAAACCAGGTTTCCTATCGTCTGGTGTCCAGCGTCCTATTTATTTCGTAAATCATAGGGATTTGTGAGTCTGCCTGCCGCTAAATAAGGAAGTTAAGTTCTCAGGACTTACGCACAGGAATTGAAGAAACGGGCTTTTTAATTTTTTTTAAACAGATACCCCTCGCCATCCACCTCGTATCTGGGTAAAAAAAAACCGTTTCTGCGTCCTGGACTACTTCTATTTTTGACGGGCAAAAGTCGCTATGTTTAATTTTTTCGTCTTAAGCTTTCTATTGTCGATTCCTGCCTTCTTTCTGGGTATTGTTAATCCGAAATGGGTGGCCGCACCAACCCGCAAGCGATCGCCATGTACGGCGGGTTGATGGTGGCTTCGTTTGTACTTGTTGGCGTCACCGCACCAAATCCGCTAAGCCAAGTTTCGGTGGCGCTTCCGGCCCCAAGCGATCGACTAGAATCATCTCAAACCGCTAAGCCCTCACTGCTTTCGGCAGTGCAGACACCCAAGCCGGAGACTGTGAAAACGCCGACACCAACACCGAAACCTGCCATTTCTACTCCCGCACCTGCACTTGCCAAACCAGAGTCCGATCGCAAATTGCCATCTTCAGTCAAATCTGTTGAATGAACTGCAGAGATTGCTCTTGATGCACAGCAGCCAAAGGAAGATATCAAGAAAGTTATCTACGAGTCTTCTAAACCGAAGGTTAAAAGTGCCGATTTTCCGAGTTGCGTTAACTCGGATTGCAACTGTTCTGACTTTGCGACTCAAGCCGAAGCGCAGCGAGTGTTAGAGGCATATCCGGGCGATCCGTTTAAGCTCGATCGAGATCAAGACTCGATCGCTTGTGAAACGCTGGGTTAGATTTGATCTGCCAAAATCCTCGGTTAATGAGGAAGGCTTTTTTCGGTGATTGTACGAATTGAAGAAGGCAAATCGATCGGCTAAAATTGTCTAATTGTTGAGCTTGCGGTGCGGGTGCAGCTATGACTTACAGCTTAAGAATTGTCGATTTGCCAACGAGTGAACGGCCACGGGAACGGCTGATGGCAGGCGGCCCGAAAAGTTTGGCGACTGCAGAATTGATTGCGATTCTCCTGGGTACTGGTCAGGGACCAGGCAAACTTTCCGCCGTCGGGCTCGGACAGTATATTTTAAATCAGTTGAGTTTGCATTCCCGCGATCCTCTGGCGGTGCTACGCACTATTAGCGTTCAGGAGTTGACGCAGATTCACGGGATTGGCCCTGCTAAGGCGACTTCGATTTTGGCTGCGGTGGAGTTGGGGAAGCGGGTATTTCAGTCGCGGCCGCCGGAAATGGCTGTGGTTGACTCTCCGCAAGCGGCGGCGGATGCCCTGAGTCAGGATTTGATGTGGCAGTCTCAGGAACGTTTTGCTGTGGTGCTGCTGGATGTGAAAAATCGGCTGCTGGGTACTCAGGTAATTACGATCGGCACAGCAACGGAAACTTTGGCTCACCCACGGGATATTTTTCGCGAGGTGATCCGCCAGGGGGCGACGCGGGCGATTATCTCGCACAATCACCCCTCCGGGATTGTGGAACCAAGCCCGGAGGATATTGCTTTGACGCGACAGTTGCTGGCGGGAGCGCAGTTTTTGTCGATTCCGTTACTGGATCACTTGATTTTGGGGAATGGCGATTTTCGGAGCTTGCGGCAGACGACTACGCTTTGGGACGAGTATCCCCAGGGTGATTGAACTCTTCTACTTAACTAATTTCATTGCTATCATTAGTTATTTGTATCTTTGGGTTCTGTGACGGCTGAATCAGCCTTTACAGCAGGCAAATTTTCCGGCTGGAGTCCCCCGCGAGAGGCTGTTTTGGCTGAATGTCGCTGCTGATACTGCGTTTCGACCACAACTCGGTTAATCTAGTATAGGTAGGCTGAAGAGGTCGCTAATCCGATTTTTTTTGAGCATACTAAACGTATACTGAACCAGCACCTAAATACCCACTTATTAAGAAATTATTAAATGGGATGTAAAATACACGGTGTGGTGATAGGAGGAGAACTGTGTTTCTGAGACTTGCAGAACAACACCGTAAATTCGTTCAAGATTTGGTAATGAACCTCCAAGCTTTAGCGATCGTGCTAGAGCATCGGGGTTATCTGGCATCCTGCTACACTTGCGGGGGTCAGATGAACAGTGCCTCATTTATGGTCAGTTTGACGGACAACCATCTGATTCGATTTTTAGTGTCAGATTACGGTATCACTTGGACTGAGATGCGGGACGACCGCGAACTCATGAAACTAGAAGGTGCAGAAGCGATTAATCAGTTACAAGAACTGGCAAATCTCGTAAAGTATCAAATCCAACCTTCGGAAGCTACTTTAGCGACGGCGCAGTGAGTGTAGCGATTGCACGGTTCCGAGGAAGGCGACGCAAGAAAGTCAGTGCTTGTCTGCTAAAACAGAATCCCCAGCAAGTTAGTTGAGAGGGTTCATTTAGGTGCACAGCGATGGCTGCTCAACAGCCAAGGGTGCTATCAGGGTGCCTTGAGACAGTTTAGCGATCAGTCGATCGAAGTGAGCCTGGGCAGACGGCATACTTTATGCCAGAAGTCTCAAACTTGGAACCTCTAGTTTTTTTTCAGTAGTTGATTCTCCCTTGAGAACGATTAGCAAAATGTAGAAGTGTGAGTGATCGTCGGCTGCGATGTTAATTTCTCACTTTGCCATTGAAAAGTCAAGGAATTGAAATTAACTTTGAGCAGGCAGGTAAAATTTAACATCCAGAGTGAGGATGAGGCTGTGAAGATTGGGCAAAAGGCAGCCCACGGGGTGTGATGTGCGGGCGAATGGCGTTTATTTTTGCTCTTAGATTTAGCCGCTCAGGCTAATAATTAACTTGAAGCAGCATCACTGCTGTAAAACATCTCACAGCCGGCTTGGGCCGGCTAAGTTTTGCGTATATCTAGGCTTTTGGACAATGTTTGACCATCATGATAGATTCCGGTTGCACTCCTCATGATTGTTGACTGTTGACTGTTGACTGTGAGCCGAAAAAATGAAAATTGTGCTTCTATTGGATTGCAGATTGAAGGAAACTTTACGCCAGACTATGAACCACGGATTTGATATTAAACAGCTCTTTGAAGTCGCGATCGCACTTGCTACACTAATATTTTATAATATTTTAATGATTAGTCCGAAAATATTTATCGCCAAGTTTGGAGTCAGTATCAAATGGTAAATTTAAGCGAACTTCTAGAACCCATCGCCAGTCAATTTCGCAGTCTGGGAATTCCCGAACCAATTACCCATTGGGGCCACCCTGTAATGATGGGGATCGTGGTAGTGGCGATGGGCAGTTTTGTCGGGTATACGGGATGGCAGGGACGTTTGGCCACCGATAAAGATGTCGCACTCAAAAGTCGCTCGGATCACCGCAAGCTTGCACCGTGGATGTTTCTGTTTCTAGCTTTGGGCTATACAGGCGGCTTGCTGTCGCTGGTGATGCAGCACCAGCCCGTCATGGAAAGTCCGCATTTTTGGACAGGTTCGACTGTGCTGGTTTTACTGGCTATTGGCAGCTTGATTTCGCTGACGGGTTTTGGGGGCAATAAGCTAGCACTGCGCGCGGTTCACGCTTATTTAGGCACGACGGCTCTTGCACTTATGGTGCTACACGCGGCTTTTGGTTTAAAATTGGGGCTGTCTATTTAGAAGAAGACTTATCAGGCAGTAGTAGTATATGTAGGGTCGCAATGTGTACCCTACATACAGAGGTTATATGAAATCCTCTCTTCATCGGCATTATTCGTCTCTCTCTCTTCTCTTCCTCTGCGTTCTCTGCGTTCTCTGTGGTTAAATCATTCCGATATAACCGGAATTGATATTATGTGTTCTGGACTGAAACCAACTCTACTTTTGACAGTAAAAATTGCTAATTACTTGCTAATTAATGAATCAAGCAACGGGTGTCATTTTCTGTCTTGCCTACATTTTGGGATTGATTTCTACAGCGGTTCCTTGGGGTAGATACGCGATACTTGCTTTGGGAATAGCGGTGGCGATATCCCTGCCGAAATTGTTGCGAAAATATACTAAAAATTCTGTTCAAGTTACTAAGAAAAGACGCAGCAGACAAAAAGAAAATGCTCTGGAATCACCCTTAGATGCGAGGGAAGAGTTGAGTTTGTTGGAGATGCTGCCGAGAGCAAAATGGGTGTGGGCAGTTGCGGCTTTGCTGGCATTTCTAGCTAGCGTTTATTTTGCAGTTCGATCGCCCCAACCGGCAATAGATGACATCAGCAAACTGATTCCGGCGGTTGGAAACACTCAAGAAGTGGCAGTGACAGTTCGCGGTAGAGTTGTCAGTACGCCTCGATTGACTCGATCTGGTCGATCGCAATTTTGGCTAGAAACAGATTTGGTTAGCGAAATCAACGGTGGCGAGGGAGGAGCAGTTGTCAACCGCCCAGTCTCCGGTAAACTCTACGTTACAGTGCCCCTCCTGCAAGCAACGGGTTTGTACGCTGACAATACGATCGCAGTTGTGGGTTCCTTGTACAAACCGCAGCCACCGTCGAATCCGGGGGCTTTTAATTTTCAAGCATATTTAGCCAGAGAAGGAGCTTTTGTAGGGCTCAAAGGCCGTCAAATTGACTGGAAGAGAGAAAAGGCGATCGCGGATGTAAATCGAGTTAACAGCCAAACGGCTGCTTTCTGGGATGCCAGCGGGATGCTGCCATCGAAAATTCAAGCGATGCGGCAGCGGATCGTGCGATCGCAACTATCGCAGTTAAATGTTCCCGAAGGGCCCTTGATCAGTGCGATCGCCCTCGGCAAACAAGCGGTAGATTTACCTTACAACATCCGCGACTATTTTGTGCAGGCTGGATTGGCTCATGCGATCGCAGCTTCGGGCACTCAAGTTTCGATGGTTTTGGCTTTATTTCTAGGTTTAACCAGGCGTTTTTCCAAACAATTACAATTTAGTTTTGGCGTCGGTGCTTTGTTTTTGCTCGTGGGATTAACTGGCTTTGAAGCTTCAGTATGTCGCGCCGCTTTGATGGGATTTGGAACACTATTTGCTTTGGTGCTAACTCGTGAAGTTAAGCCATTGGGATTGCTGTTAATCGCTGCTACTATTTTACTGCTGGTTAACCCTTTGTGGATTTGGGATTTAGGTTTCCAACTGAGTTTTTTGGCGACTTTGGGGTTAATCGTGACCACGCCGCCACTGATGGCAAAGTTGGACTGGATGCCACCCGCGATCGCTTCGATTGTTGTGGTTCCAATCGCCGCTTCAGTTTGGGTGCTGCCACTGTTACTTTATGTTTTTAGCGTGGTATCACCTTACAGCATTTTAGTCAATATTATTGCGGCTCCTTTGCTGTGGATTTTGAGTATTGGGGGGATGGTTAGCGCTTTAGCTGGATTGATTTTTCCGCTGGCTGGCAGTATTTTAGCGCAACTGCTGGACTATCCGGCAAAGGGGTTAATTGCGATCGCCCAATATTTCTCGCAATTACCCGGTAATTCGGTAGCTGTCGGTCAAGTATCGGTGTTGCAGCTAATCGCGCTTTACAGTTTAATTTGCTGGGTTTGGATCGGGGGAAGAAGGAAGAAGGAAGAAGGAAGAAGGAAGAAGGAAGAAGGAAGAAGGAAGAAGGAAGAGGGAAGAAGGAAGAAGGAAGAGGGAAGAAGGAAGAAGGAAGAAAGTAGAGTTGTGTCGCTGCCGAGTTTTTCATCTGCTTGGATTTTACCGCTGGCGGTGGTGGCGGGAATAAGTATCATAGTTTTGCCAGCTTGGCACGTTCAATCCTCTTTATTTCAAGTTACTTTGCTGGCGACATCTGGTGAGCCTGTTTTAGTAATTCAAGATAGGGGAAAAGTGGCGCTGATCAATAGCGGTGATGAAAATACTGTGAGGTTTACAGTGTTGCCTTTTTTGCAGCAGCAAGGAGTTAATTCTGTCAATTTTGCGATCGCCACTCACGGTCATTTAGGTTTGAGTGGCGGTTGGGGAAAATTACTAGAACGCTTGCCCATTAAAACATTTTATGATAACAACGCTCCGAAACAAATTAACCGTGGCAACAATCAGGAATTTATGACGGCTGTGCAATCTCGCCAAGGCGTTTACTTTCCTTTAGAAACTAACAGTACAGTTGATCTGGGTTCGACGCGGTTGCAGTTGGTGAATGCGGAGATTCCGGTGGTAGAATTCCTGGTGGGAAATCGAACTTGGTTGCTCATCGGTGAAATGACACCGGAAGCGCAAAAAAAATTGGCAGCAACGGGAACCTTGAAGCAGGCTCAAGTGCTGTGGTGGTCAGGAAAAGCCCTGACGACTGAGTTATTGGGCGCAGTGGGGCCGCAAGTGGCGATCGCCTCTGCTGACGAAATCGACCCAGAAACCGCAGCCCAACTGCGCCAAAGCAAAACCCAGATTTTCTGGACAGGGCGCGACGGAGCCCTCCTGTGGACTCCCGCAGGGGGATTTAAGACCACTTTGGAATCTGAAGAAAATCAAACTTCTTTTTTATAAAGATTTACAATCTGGCACACTGTGCGGTAAAATACTTTTAGCTCACATCTCAAATCAATTGGAGAGGTGGCAGAGCGGTTGAATGCGGTAGACTCGAAATCTATTTTGGAGGCAACTTCAACGTGGGTTCAAATCCCACCCTCTCCGTACATCCCTTACTACACAAGGCTTTGAGGCTATCAGCTTTTTTAGCCATCTGTGCAATTTACCCCCAGTGGTATACAAAAACGGTATACAAACCGCTTCGGTATACCACTTTTTGTTTTCACTCCTCCCCTTCTGTGGGCGATCGGTCAGGACGAAAGTATTTTTAAAATTACCTCAACGTCTAACCGGTCAGCCCTCGTCTTTTTGTGCTGTGCTCTCAATTGGTTGAGCAAGTCGGCCGGCTCTGGAAATTCTGCGACGGTCGGAGCCGAGTTTTTAATTTCCTCCCGATCGCGCCGCACTTCCTTGAGCTCTTGCGGTCAAGTACACGGTCAAGGCGATCGCTCGCAACCTTGTCTACAGTTCCACCCGATTTGTAGACAAATTGTAGACTTGACGTTGTTGTTGCTTCGTGTAGACAAAGTTTGTATACAGGCTGTAGACATCTCACAGTACACGAGCTAAGAAAATAGACTCAATCACTTGACACAGTGCTTGACACTTAAACGAGTTCCTGTTAGGGTACAAAGGTACTCAATCACTTGTGACAGAGAATCATGTCTAATCCCAACGGAAATATTCAAACTTTAAAACCTTACGAGAGCAAGTGGCGATCGGGCAAAACTCAAACTATCAGAGTACCCGTTGCCCTCGCTGAACAGATACTGGTGGTAGCACGTCAGATGGATGCAGGTAAATCACTTGTGACACAGGATGAGAGCTCAAGTTCCCTGAGAATCCTTAAGGCAAAAATAGAGGCTAAAGAACCGGGCTACAGGGCGAACTCAGCCAGCAAGCTGATATCCGTTCTCAAGTTAATTCTTGACAAGCTGTAGACAGGTATGATGATGAGATGAAAAACGTGGGCCGGGGGGGGAGCCGGGTTATGGCCCGCCCTCCCGGCCGCGACAGTCAGATTAATGGCGCCGCAGGCCAACCGGGGTGAGTAATACCCGGTATAACTAAGAAAAATAATAATAAATTAATATATTAGAAGGCTCTATCTACTTGGGATATAGCTATTTTTGAATTGACACGAATAATCAATATTTTCCTTGATTTTATGATTAAATCAGTTAAGGCTAGGGGGCGTGGTGGAAAGCGATTAGGGTCAGGGCGTCCTTGTACATGGTCTACAAACCATATTAAGACCATCAGAGTACCAATTTCTTTGGCTGACCAACTGCTAGAGATTGCTCGATATCTTGATGGGCAGGAATATTTTTCTCCTCCGTTTTATTCTTTTGAGGATGAAGATTCCAAAGATTTTGATGTTTCCAAAGCCATGAAGCTACATTATTTACGTTTTGGCGCTGAGGCTTTGACTCATCAAAATAATCAATTACGCACTGAGATTGAAAGCTTAAAAGCAGAATTGAAATCTTCTAAAAAACGAAGGTTGAGATTGATTTGATTTCTTTTCTTCTCTAGCGGGATTTTTTCGATTCGCCGCGATATTTTTATGAGGTAATGCAAAATTTCTCTTCGGCGGATCGGAAAAATAGCCGCCACCAGTGGGGTTACATAAAGCTTTAGGTAACTTTCTACAATGTCCACAAGTTGTCTACAAAGTTTGTAGACATCAAAATCCCCCAGTTAAGGGGGATGCGACTGAGCCGTCAATTGTCAGGCAGAGCCTCTAAATTTTTCCTTGGAGACGGATGAGTTCAGTAATTCGCTCACGGACTAACTCGTCTTCTCCCTCCAACCAGTCAGCGATAGTAGCACTGCTGTATTTCCGTCCCGGAGTATTCCATCCGAACATTTGAGTAAGCAGGGCTTGTAAATGTTCAGAACGGTACTCTGGCCACCAGATTAGTGCAAT